>JBQCEJ010000442.1:0-23359 GCA_051960355.1 Verrucomicrobiota bacterium
CTTCAACGTGCGGAAAAACGCCTTCCAATCGACCTGTCCCGTTCCCGCGGGAACTTCCTCACCCCATTGGCCGGGCGTTTTGGTGCGATTGCCATCTGTGATGTGGCACTGCTTCAACCACGGCGCGAGCGTGCGCAACGCTTCGATTGGATTTCCCTTATCGTAAAGAATCATGTTGGCCGGATCGAAATTCACACCCACGTTCGGACGGTTGAGTTCATTCAAAAGCGTGGCGAGCGCCAGCGCCGACTCCTGTCCCGTCTCGAGGCCAAGTTCCAGATCGCGTGCGGCAAACAGTTCTGCGAGTTCAGCCAGGCGACCGAGCATTTTCGAAAATTCAGGAGCCGATTTGTCGTGCGGCAAAAAGCCCGCGTGAAACGTCACCAACCGCAGCCGCAAGCGCGTGGCAATTTCCACGATACCGCGAATGTTCTCCAGATTCCGATTCCAGGTTGCATCGGGCGCGATCCCGCCCGTGGAACGAATCGTCTCCAAGGTGGAATAATCCTCGCCAACGCAGCCAAACATTCCCGACACGATCTCTATTTGGTTTTGCCGCAACAACTCGCTGGCAGCGCCCCAAAGCGAAGGCGTTTCGCGGATGGGATCTAGTGCGAGCTGGACGCGATTGATTCCGCAGGCGCACACTTTCGCAACCAGGTCTTCTGGCCGCGTCGGTTGCAGTGACCAGCTGCACACAGCCAGTCGCTGCAGGGAAGGCTCGCGATTCATGCCGTGCGGAACTCAAGGTTGGCCAACGTCGAAAGCAGATGACATGTCATCACGCCAAACTCTCGACACCGACTCGCGAGAACAAGGAAATTTTGCGGCAAAGCACCTGCAAGATTGCTTACTGGGGCGGGATAGGCGCAATCAGTTTCAAATCCAGTTCCGTCCGGAGCCTGTTGATGTATTCCTGAAATGCATGGATGCCCTCGTCGGTGTCGCCACGCAGATTCCACGGATTCACTCGATCGCGCTCACGAAGAAATTCCGCCAGCAATTTCATTTCCATCAGCGCAGCGGCATTTTTGCAGCTCGTACTCTGGTCCAATCCCTCCTTGCGGGCCTTGGCTTCCAGAACCCGCAAATCGAGAAACGCTTCCAGCAGTTCGGCACGGGCGCCCGGACGTGAAAAGGCGCGCATCCGCTGCTCAGCCCGATAGGCATCGCGCAGGAACCATTGAAAATCCGATTCACAAAGGGGCACGCCGCCGAGCGTGGCCAGAACTCCTTCCTGCGGGACGGCAGAAATGTTCAACAAGGAAACATTCGTGCTGGCCAATGGCGTCAGCAGAAGTTGCATCTCCACCCGGAGTGATTGAATGCGATTTTGGTGTTCTGCCGCGGTGGCTTCAGCCGGATTGCCGGTCGTCTGTTTTCGTTTCTGGGCTTGCTCGTAATCGCGTTGGTTCAATGCCCCGACCAGCAGCTTCATGCGCATCAGCTCTTGGGCTTTCTTGAACGTGGCGAGTTCGGGAATGCCATCCTTGCGCGCTTTGGCAACCATGACGCGCAAATCCAGATATGCCTCGAGCGCGGCCTCGCGTTGGGCGGATTCCATTCGAATCGCGGAAGCCTGCTCTGCGGCGTAGGAATCGGTGACGAATTGTTGGAAGTCCGATTCGCGGATCGTCTCGCTTCCGAGTGTGGCCAAAATGACGTTGGTATTCCGAGCCACGACGGCAAGCGCGGCTGGCCGTTCTTCGGCAACAACTTTCATTCCGACCATCGCGACGAAGGCTAGACGAATTGCCGCTTTGAACACCACGCGACGGCGGCGGATTATTGATACCATTTGGTGTTGATGCTGGCGGTGTTGGTGACGCCGGTGCCAAACGTCAGGCGGTAATCGTATTTGTTCGTGCGACTGTACTCTCCGAGGTAGAGGTAATCCGTGTTGCAGATCACGGCGACAACGACATTGTTTTTCACCGGCTTGCTCAGCGTCAGGCTGCAGGTGTTGCTCGCGACGGGGATACTGTAGATCACCGAATTATCGGTGGCGCGATAGACCAACTGGCAGCTCAGGTTGGCGCCCAGCGGTTGGAAGTTCACACTCACCAATCCGCCGTTTGGATTCACCTTCAGCGGAATCTGATTCGCCCCCGACCAGCCGGGCAAGGTTCGCCGCTCGGGTGTGAGCACATTGCTGTTGTTGGTGGTCACGACGTAGCACGAGGCCGTCCAGTTCGAACAGTTGATCCAGATCGGAGAATATTCAGCATGAATATTAGCTCCCCAGTTGTTGTTGAGCAGAAGCTTGTAGGCAGCGGACCAGCGCCCGAAATCACACATCACCTGGCGGGCGCGAAATTCTTTGATCAACCGGCGGGTCTGCACTTCGCCCAACCCGCCCTCGGCCGTGGCCAGACCTTGCAGGACGCGGCTCGTGCAGTTCTGCCAGATCCAGGCGATGCTGCCTTGCGAAACAAACTCACCCATGAAATGCGGGAACGTTTCGCCGTATTGATTTCCGCCCAGCAGATTGCGCCAGGTGCAAAGCTGCACGCTGTTTGAGTAAATATTCACACCTTCAGCCGAAGGGCCGCCAAAGCTGTCGTCCTGCAGCCAGCCGCTGTAGCACTCGATCGGCATGAAGGGCGCGACCATGGCAGCGGCACTGAGGAATCCCATGCTGCTGTAGTTGGTGGTTTGGATCGCCGTGGCGGTGGTTTGCAGCCACGTATTTCCACCTTCTTGAAACCACCCGGCCTGTTTGCAACCCGGCATGTCTGCGAGCACCGAGTGAATGCCTTCATGAACGCAGCCGCCCTGTTGATTCAAGCGATCGCCATAAGTGCATGCGGGATCGAAGCTGTAAACCGGGTAATAAGAAATCAGCACCATGGGCCAATCCTCGTTCTGGTAATGAATGCTGCCTTGCCATCCGCCCAGATCCGTGTTGGAGGCATTGTCTGTGCACAAGCCGGAGCCAAATAAATAGATCGAGCTGTAATAACCGCGCTTAGCCCGCTTGTCGGGCGGCCAGCCCATCACGTCGCGGAAATAAGCGAAGTCCTGGTTCATGCGCGCCAGCAATGGATTCCAGGCCGCCGCCGTGACAAGAGAATTTTTATCCGGTCCATAACGGAAACACCACCAGTTGGATGCCACGGTTTCGACCACCTCGGGACAATCGTCGAGCACGTTTGTCGGCGCGCTCAACGTCGGGTAATCGTTTCGGAAATCATAGTTCAGGTCCGGACTGTAGGAAGGCCAGGTGTAAGCGCTGCCAACCGGAGTGGGCGTAATGGTAAGTGTGATGTTCGTGCTTCGCGTGAGGGCGCCGCTCGTGCCGGTGATCGTCAGCGCAACTGTGCCGACCGGGGCCGCAGCGTCCACCTCAAACGTCAGCGCGCTGGAACTCCGGGCCGATGCGGGACTGAAAAACGCCGTCACTCCGGCTGGCAAATTGCTGATCGCGAGTGAAACCGAGTTACTGAAGCCATTGAGCGCATTCACGAACACCGTGCTGGCGCCTGCTCCAGCTTGGGCGATCGTCAGGTTGTTCGGCGCCACCCCCAGTTCAAAGTCTTTGACCAGAAACTTCAGCCGATAGAAAGCGGAACTGGCCGATGTCGGAACAGTAACGCTATTGATTCCATTTTCGACGGCATTCGCGGGCAAACCATTTGTGCTCCACAGCGCGTCCGCTCCCAAACTCGGCGACCATTCCAGGGTCGAATCGCTGCCGGGCCAGCTGAGTACAAGCGATCCGCCTCCGGCACTGGTGATGCTCAATTTTGGGACGACCTCAAAAGTCATGAAGCTATCCGGTGAATGCTGGTTCAGGTAGCACGCCTGAATCCAATTCTCCGAGCGCGCGACACTCGAAAGCCGGACTTCGTCGATGCTGCCGTAGTAGCTGCCGGCGCCGCCGCTCGCGTAGCCGATCGTACACACGTTGTTGTTCTGGACCGGAAGGTTCGCGCCTTTGAACGTGTTGAAACGACTGACGGCGTTCATATAACCGCGGCCGTTTCCGGTCGTGCTATCGTAGCTCACCACCTGATAGCTCCAGTTGGGCAACGGCAGATCGAAGATGCCACCCTGAGTGTAACTGTAGGTGCCGGAGCTGTGAGTGACATCCAGGTTCAAGTTGTAATCAATGTTCCACTGATACCATTTGAACGATCCATTCTTTCGAAATACCACGTCGTCAACATTGCCGCCGCCCACCTCCGCATTATTCGCCCGGCGGGTCCATGCCTCGATCGTCAAATTGGTCGCCTTCAGATTGCCCAGATCGAGATAATTATTGAACGCGTTCGTGCTGAAGAACTGGCCGTTGCCGAAAATGCCGTCGATCGTTGTATTTCCATGCGCCGTGCCGGAAAACCCATTGGCGGAGTTGACCGCGTTGGGCTCGTTCATGTGCCAGACACCGAGATAGCCATTGCTCCAGGTGGCACCGTTGGTCGTGTAGGCGGGTTTCTCCAGCCCGGCTTTGCCCCAATACGCGCTGATGAGCGTTCCCGAACCGCTCAAGGCTGGCAATTGCACCCAAACATAGGAATCGCCCGCCGGATTCCATGTGTCGATTTCGTAGTTCAGCTCATTGGTTCCGTCCGAAGCGAACCGAAGGTCAGCGCCACCAGCGGAGAGAAACTGATCGTACGCAAAGCCCGGGATGTTCGTGCCCAGCCGGATCAGGACCGGAAAATTGCTCAGCACTTCGCTTTGGGTGTATTGGTTGAATTGCAGGTTGGCCATCGATCCGAATCCCGACGGATCGAACGAATTGCTCGCTTGGCTGCGGATCGCGAACAAACCCACTGCCGTGACCACCAACGCGCCAACGCATTTTTTTCGGAACGAAGTATATGAATTCATAGTGTTGCCAATGGCTCTCTCTCTGATTTCCGGCCTGATCTGTACCACGAACGGTTCTAATCCTCACTCACCCAAACCGTAGAACGCGGCGTCACTGCCGGGATCGACCGTGACTCGGAAGCGGCCACCGGCATGTTCCGGCACGCCACCCACCGGGCTCCACGCCGCACCAGCTCCCAAAGTGGGCGCGGTAAGCAAACCGCCGCTGTAAGTGTCGGGCCAGCTGATCTCCAACCCGCCCGTTCCATTGGGCTCAATGCTCAAGGTTGGCGGAGGCAGACTCACGAAACTGGCGCTGATCGTATGATTGGCGGTGACATTGGTGAAGGTGAAGCTGCTGAGCGCCCCTTGATTCACGCCATCGATGATCACCTGCGCCAGGCCGTAGCCGGGATTGGGCGTGACGCTGAAAGTCTGATTGCCCTGATAGCTCACCTGCGTGGAACCGCCCGGCTGGATGGTTCCTCCGCTCCCGGCGGATGCGGTGATGAACAAGCTGACAAACTTGTTGTAAAGGTCGGCCTCCAATTGCTGGCGTTCCGAGTTGCTCAAAGCCACCTTGTAAACGAACACATCGCCGATGTTGCCGTTGAAGGTCGGCCAGGAATCCGGGTTGTTGCGCCCGACATTAATGTGATTTGCGAAACCGCCGACCACATTGGGAACGAAAGCCGTCATCGCGCTGGTGCTGGTGCTGTTCATGATCTCCGTGCCGTTGGCGAACACTTTGTATTGGCCATCAGGCTGGCACACCAGGCTTAAAATCGTGATCTGGCCTTCGGGAATCACTGTTGAGCTCGAATCCAAACTGCCGTTTCGGCGCACAACCACCTTGCCCGTGCCGTTATGAATTCCAAGCACCAAACGGTCATACATGATATCCACAATGGATGTCCACGGATCCGAGTAACCGGCCACGCGCGTTGGAATCGCGACCACCACAATTGTCGCGCCGTTCACCGGAATCGATGAGGAGTAAGCACCGCGATCATACCCATCGACATCCGTCCGGAGATTTTTCTCCCATTTGATGCCATTGACGAGCGCCACTGACGGTGTGGCCATCGGATTCAACGAAGCGCCAGATGGCCAATAACAGGGCCAGCTTCCTGTGTTGCCATTGGCCGGGAAAGAATCGGTGAGGCAAGCGAACAAGAGGTCCGAAGATCTCGGAATATTTCTTGTGGCTGGTGCCAATGTCAGCGACACGCCCGAAACATCGGAGCCATTGACCGTTACCGGTTTGTCCGCCGATGCGAAAAAGCCCGTCGCCGCGGCCGAAACATACCACGTTCCATTTTGCAGCGCTTGAGTGAAGCCACCCGCAACATCCGTCGTTGCGGTGAAGATTGGATTCAGAGACGCATTTGGAACGGTGGAGAAATAAACCGTCGCGTTGGCGATCGCCGAGCCGTCCGTCCGTTTGGCTACGGTGCCGGACAACGACACATTGCCGACCAAGCTGAAGTTGATATTGGTCACGTCGGTGCTTCCCACGGTCACGAACTGATCGGCCGAGGTGTTCAACGCAGCGGCTCCGGCGGCCACATACCAAGTGGACGGCGTCGGCAAAGTGCGCGCGTAAAAACCGTTCGCGTCAGCCGTCGCGGTGATCAGCGGATGAGCGGCGGCATTGTTCGTATCGGAGAAATAAACAACCGCGCCGGCCACGCCCGTACCCGTCGTGCTCGTCACACGGCCGGAAACGGTGCGCGTGACTGGCATCGTCACTGCATTGGTGGTCGCCTGCGTGTATTCTGGTTCAACATTGTCAAAGAACAATCCCTGGAACTGCCCGGCCGCGAGGCCCGGAACCGTCACCTCGATTTGGTGAGTCACATCCCGCACGAGACGAGAAACATCAATGTAGAATCCCAAAAATGTCTGCTCGCCCATGCTCGGGTAAATCCCATTCCACGCGGTCTGCACTGGAAAACTGATTCCATCGATCTTGGCGGAAACCACCATCGACGAATTCGGATTGGCAATGTGAATGTTCAACAGCAAGCGGTCGGAACCCAGCCAGGTCGCCAGCAAATCGTCTTCCGTAAAAGGCACCGGCCATGAAATCCGGCGCGCGGCCAATTGATCAAAGACCCTGGCCGGCACGAGGAACGTCCCCGTGACAGTTCCGCCGGTGAAGCTTGGATTGTAAGTGACGATCGGCTGGCATTTGCCGAACTCAATTCCATCGAACAGCACAGTCGCCTTGATCAAGTCGCCGGTTCGGGTAAAGGGCACGTTTAGGCCATTGGCCGTGAGAGCGGTTACAGACGTCCCCGGCGGAACAGAAACTGCCACGTCCTGACTGCTTCCCACCTCTGCGGTTGCGCCGGTGATTTCGATCGTGGTGCCGTTCAACGTTGCAGTGCCTGGCACATTATAGAGGGTCACCAGCGGGTTCGTCGGAGCCGGATCAATTTCCAGCACCATTGCCGTCGTGCCGCTGATGGGAATGCTGACAGTATCGCCATAGCTCCAAACGCCTGTGTTCGTTTTACCAATCATCCGGCCCGCCTGCGGCTCCAATTCCTTGATGACAAAGGTCGTTCCGCTCTTGAGGCCGATCGTCTGGTCCAGCTTGAAAGTCGCCGTTAGCTTCCGGTAATTCGGATTGAAGAGGAATACAAAGCCGTTGTCGTTCAGAATTCCGGCTGTGCCATCCACCCGGCCGATCATCGGCTGACTCAGAATCGGTCGAATGACGCGCATGTATTCGATGTGGGCGTCCACCCAGTCGAACCAGTCTTTGATGAACTGCTTGTCCGTCGCCGGCATCGCGTCGAATTCGCTGATGTCCTTGGCTGGGATCAGGTTCATCACCAGATTGAACGGCGCGGTCCCAAGCGTGGAGAACAGCGAAAATCTCCAACCAAGCAGATCCCAATCGCGCGTGCGGAAATCTGTTCGCGGCGCGCCGCCAGTGCTGGTGTAGCGCTGCGTCTGATGCGTGATGAAGCCGGGCGTCACTTCCGGCGGCGCGAGATTGATCATCCGATACCACCACGCCGTGTAGCGCTGCCGATTGGCTGAAACGCGGTCGGTGTGCAGATCCGGAAACGCCTTGAAGCTTTCCGGTTGCTCGTCAGTCGAAGTCGGATGCGGATAATTGCCCGCCAGCCAGGTCCAAACGCCAAAGCTCTGATACTGCTGCCGCCCGTCAATGATGATGTCCGGCGCGCCTTTCCGTAAGTTCTCCAAAATGCGCCGGCAACCGTTCCACTGCGCGTAGCGACTGGAAACCGGCGGCTGACCCGACTGCGAATCGTACGCAATCCACCAGTGGTCGAAGGAATACCCGCTGGCGCCGACATTGTTGTGGAAGTCGATCAACTGCTGATCAAACCAGTCCTGGAAGCTTCGCACGCCAGTGTCAGCCCCGACATAGCCGCCTGTGTTGCCGCCGCACCACGCCGTCCACTCAGCCATTTGTTTGAAACCCAGGCTCGGGTACGCATACGCCATCAGCTTAAGGTCTTTGCTCTGGGCGTAATCGACCATCTCCTGGACAGAGGGCGGCAGGGTTCCGCTGGCGCAAAGCCACGTGCCCTTGCGAATCTGCTGGCCCATGTTCCACCACAGGACATTTTCCCAGCCCCACGCATCGGTGTTTTGATTCAATGGCGCGACCGTGTCATTGGCCGGCGTGTAGAGCAGATTGTCGATGCCGAGATCAATGCACATGTCCATGATACGTTTGTATTCGGTTCGACCCGCGGCTGTGCCCGTGTCGATCTGGAAATCATTTTCGCACCAGCCAATATCCAGCCGCGTGGCTTTGGTCGGATGGAACAACAAAAACGAGCGCACACAATTCTGGAAGGCTTCGATCTCCGACCAGTCCAGTCCGTTGGCAGTGGGTTCGTTGCTCTGCCAGAGCCATTCGCCGACCTGGCTGGCGGGATATTTCTGGCCGATCATTTGATACGTGCCGATGCAAACCCGATCGCCGTAAAAACTCCCATCTGTGTCGTTCCAATCCATATCAGGCGAATAGGACATCGTGAATGTGCCGCTGCTGTAAGACCAACTCAGAAAGTCGTTTTGCAGCGCCAGCAGAATGCCTGTCCCGGGATCCCCCGGCCCGGAAGAGGCGAATCTCAAAAACGCCGCGCCCGTTGCGTTGCTCGGCTTGTAAGTGGAGGCAACCGCCTCCGTGATTTTCGCGGTCATCGCGGTAACGGCGTTCACATGAAACGATCCGGGCACCGTGGGTGTCACCTCAATCTGGCGGCTCACGAAACGCCAGTCAGCGTTCAATTCGTAAACGATTTTCAGCAGGTAATTGCCGGACGTGAACAGAAAACTGATGTCATTGGTTCCGACCGTGACGGTGGGCGTGAGCGATGAAGTGTTCATCGTCACGCCATCGATTTTGACGGAGCAATTGTCATTGGTGAAATGCCAGGTTCGGCCGAGCGCGAGGTCCTGAAGACTCACCAATCCGCGCGCATTGAATTCCGCGTTCACGATTCCATTGTTCAGAAACGTGTTCGCGTGAACCAGCGCAACGCTTAGGAGCAAGATGATGACCACACAACCAGCACGCAGGTTAGGTTTTCTGTTCATAATCTTGCTCCATTGGGAACCGGCGTGCTCCGGCCCAAGCCTCACTGGCTCAGGCCATAGAACGCCGCCGCGGCTCCCGGCGTGACGCTGAATTTGTAGAGGCCGCCGACATGAACCGGTGCGCCGCCCACCGGGCTCCAGACGGCACCCGGCCCGAGAACCGGTGAGGTCAACAACGTGCCGCTGTAACTGTCCGGCCAGCTGATTTCCAATCCGCCCGCTCCATTCGGCACGAGAGTCAGCGTGGGCCGCGGCTGACTGACGAAGCTCGCGCTAATGGAATGAGCTGCCGTCACATTCGTGAAGGTGTAACTGTTCACCGCGCCCCGGCCTATTCCGTCCACCGTTACCCCGCTGACCGCGTATCCGCTCAACGGTGCAATCGTAAACGTTTGGTTGGCCCCGGGAGCCACGGATACGGCGCCATTCGGACTGATCGTGCCGCCGGTTCCCGCGGTGGCGGTGATCGTGTGATTGATGAATTTGGCGGTCAACTCTGACTCGATCTGTTGCCGTTCCGAGATGGTCAACGCGGTCTTATAGACAAACACATCGCCGATGTATCCGCTGAAGGTTGTCCACCCGTCCGGGTTGTTCCGACCCACATTGATGTAAGTGCCAAATCCATTCGCCCCTGAACCGCTCACACCGGGAACGAGGCTCGTCATCGCGGCACTCGTTCCGGTCAGGACGACAGCATTATTGGCCCAAATAGTGTAGCTGCCATCCGGCTGGACGATCTGACTTAGGATCGTCACCTGCCCGTCCGGTATCGTCGCGCTGCTGGTCACGAGGCTGCCGTTCACGCGGGTCACGACCTTGCCATCGTCGTTGCGAATCCCGAGCACCAGACGGTCATAAAAGATGTCCACAAGCGACGTCCAGGACGTCGTCGTGGTGTTGCGGGTGGGCTTGACGATCATAACGATGGTCGCTCCATTGCAGGCAATCGGATGCGCGCCGCTGGCGTCCCAATACGAATTGCCGAAGCGGTAACCGTCTCCTTCCGAATAAACGTTGCGCTCCCATTTGACGCCATCCAACGTGGCGACGGTGGGAGTTGCCATCGTGGAGAGCGTTTTTCCCGACGGTAAAAACGTCGCCCAGGGCCCCGTATTTCCGCTCGCCGGAAAGGTTTCCGTCACACACGAAAACAACAGGTCGGAAGGACGCGGTGTATCCCGCCCGGTGTAAACAAATGTGGCGGCAATCGTGTGATTCGCTAAAACGTTGGTGAAAGTCCAACTGTCCAAAGCGCCGCGTGAGACGCCGTCCACCACCAGATTGCTGATGACGTAGGTGGGGTTGGGCGCGATGGCGAATGACTGGTTCCAACCCTGCGGGACTTGAACGGCACCAGACGGGGTGATTGAACCGTTCGGCCCCGCCGTGGCGGTGATCGTGTAGGCCACCAGGGTTTTGAAGGTGACCGAAAGGGTATGATCGGTCAGCACATTGGTGACGGTAAAGCTGTTGCCAAAGCCGACGTTCACGCCGTCCAGGAAGATCTTGTCCACCATGTAGCCCGACGCCGGAGTGAAGTCGAAAGTCTGATCCGTCCCCTCCACCACCGCCACTGCGCCACTCGGGTCGATGGAACCGTTGGCGCCAGCGGAAGCGGTAATCACATGCAAGGTGGGCGTGAAGCTGGCCGATATCGTGTGATTCGTCACGACGTTGGTGAACGTGTAACTCGTGATGGCGCCTTGAGAAACTCCGTCCACCAGGACATCGTCAATGGTATAAGCCGACGTGGGACTGATCGTAAACGTCTGATTATTTCCCGGAATCACCGACACCGCGCCGCCCGGGGAGATTCCGCCGCCCGTGCCGGCAATTGCCGTGATGGTCCGGGTGCTATTCGTGCTGAACCGGGTCATCAGGTCGCCCTCCAGTTGCTGCCGTTCCACATCGCTGAGCGCAATTTTGTAAAGAAACACGTCGCCGATATTGCCATTGAACGTTGTCCAGGGGTCCGGATTGTTGCGGCCGACGTTAATACTGTTCGCAAAAGAACCAGCCACTCCGTTGACCAGCGAGGTCATCGTGCTCAAGCCGGTGTTGGTGTAGATGGGCGTGGCGTTTGCCCAAACCTTGTATTTGCCATCGGGTTGCACGACCAGGCTGAGAACCGTCACCTGCCCGTCCGGAATCGTCGCACTGGTAAACGCCAGGCTGCCATTGCGCCAGATACAAACCCGACCGTCGTCATTTCTCACACCAAGGACCAATCGGTTGTAGAACACGTCCACGCACGACGTCCATGAGGTTCCCACGCCATTGCGCTTCGGTTTGACCACCGTGACGATGCTGGCGCCGTTGACCGGTATGGGTGCGGAGTAAGTGGCCTGCCGAAAGCCGGGATTTTCAGCGTAAACCTGACTGTCCCATTTGCTGCCACTGGCCACCTGCGCGACCGGAGAACCCATCGCCGTGAGCGTTTGCCCCGCCGGATAATAGGTCGGCCAGCTGGCAATCGGTCCGCTCAGAGGCAAACGATCACTCAGGCACGCAAAGAGCAACTGGTTGGTTTGCGGCACAACGCGCGGCGCCGGTTGCGACAGAGAAAAATCGACGTTCGTGACAAAGCCGCTCACCGGCAGAACGCGATCGGCACTGATCACAAAATTGCTCGCGCCGGCAGCCACATAATAAGTGGTCGTATCCACAACCTGAGCGTAATGACCTGACCCGTCGGTAATCGCCGTGAAAGCGGCTGTTCCCGAGGCATCCGGCGTCAGTGAAAACCAGACATTCGCTCCGGCAATCGGCGAACCGGAAAGATCCGTCACGGTGCCGGTCACCTCGGGTTTGGCAACCAGTCCGAAATTCACGTTGGTCACGTTGGCTGAATTCATCGTGACCACCTGATCGGCCGACGTGACGTATGCCGGGGAGCCTGCGGCGACATACCATGTTCCGTTGAGAATCGGCATGGTGTATTTGCCGTTGCCTCCGGTGAGAGTGGTGCCTGCCGGATTCACGGCGGGATTTGGATCGTGCGAGAAATAGACTGTCACTCCGCTGAGCGGGGCACCTTCGAGATTGGTCACAATCCCTGAAATGCTGAACGGCGGATTGGAAACCGGTGTGAGACTCGCATAAGTCACCATTCGTCCACCATTATTCGTGTAGGTGTATAAATGCCCGCTCACAGCCACGTTTTTGAACGCCATGGACAAGTCCGTCGCCTGGCCATATGTGCTGGGCTTGACCGTGATGCTGGCGCTGCTGTTGGTGTCCTGAACGAGGTAATTATCCGAGTTCACCGCGATGACCGTTCCAGAGAAACTGACCAGATCATCGTCCGGCAAGGTCGTCAACTGCGAGAAGACAACCGGATGATAGCCGGTCGTGGGCGTGATCTTGGCCGCATAAGAAGTCGAATAGCCGGAAGTGTTGTTCTGCGCCGAGGTGTCGCGCACCCGATATTCATAAACATAAGTTCCATCCGGCAGCGGTGAGGTGACGAAAGTGCGGCTGCTCTGCCAGCCACTATCGGGTCCGCCACCACTGACACAATGGAATTGATACTGCATTCCGGCCGCATCCGTGGCCGCCGTGGCCGTCATCGAAACACGATTGTCGATAGTGGCGTAAGGAAGCATTTCCCAGTGGGCGACCGCGATCGGCATTCTCGGCGCGGCATCATCTCGAGCCACGGCGAGAACCGAAGCCGAAGCCGGACTCGCGTTACTCCACCCGTCGCGAACAGTGACGGTGTACGAATAGGAGCTGCCAGTCGTGAGCCCGGTTTCAGTCCAGGTCGGCGAAGCCTGCCAGCCGCTGGACTTGCCGGCACGATCGAACTTGTATTCCACCTTGCCACTGGAATTGGTCGACTTCGTGGCCGTCATGGTGATCTGGCCATTGGCGATGCCCACCGGTCCATAGGCGAAACTCGCCGTGCCGCTGCTCGAAACCGGAGTCGTCGCGATTGCCGGCGCTGAGACAAGGGTCGTATTCCCGTTCTGGTCCCGCATTTTCACCGTGTAGGTGTAAGCCGAACCTGGATTGAGCCCGGAGTCGGTGTACTTGTTGAAAGAAACCCAACCGCTGTCGTGCCCACCGCCGGAGGTGCAGGCGAAATAATATTCCACCCAGCCACTGGCATCAGTACCAGGCGTGGCACTCATGGTAACAGCACTGTCGCTGATGGCAGTTGGAGCCACCAGCCAGGTCGCTGCGTTTGGCGTGGGCGCAATCGTGTCAGAGACCAGAGTAACCGGCGCTGGCGCGGCGGTGCTGTAAAGGCTGCTCACCTCTCCGGCGCTCAACATTTTATTATAAACCCGAAACTCATCCAGGCTGCCCTTGAAATAATTGCCCGCATTGCCGCGGCCCAGATAATTGGCGTTCTCCATCAGCGGCGCATTGAGATCGTCCGGTTGCAATGTCAGACTCAAGTTCTGGCCAACCTGCGCGCCATTGACATACAGCGTCCCCGTGCCGCCAGAGAGCGTGACCACAACATGGTTCCAGTTCGCGCCCAACGCCGAGAGACCATCGATCGATTGCGTCGTCACGCCGTCAGAGATCACGAAGCGAAGCTTGCCGGTGCCGGAATCCATCGGTGTGAGGTACATGACCTTGCTGGCGCCGTCGCCCATCGACCAGACACGTTGGTCGCTGACGCTGCCGCTCCACTTCACCCAGACGGCCACGGTCAAGTTCCGGAAATCATTCACTGAATTGTGAAGCTCGACGTATTGATTCGTGCCGTTCAGCGGCAAGACGTAACCGCCACGCGCTCCCAACCCCGTCTCCACTGCAGGACGGCTGCCGCCCATCAGATAGCCGTGGTTAATCCCAAATTCATCGCACGCAAAGACCGCATTGCGGCGCTCGAACGTGAGGCCGCAATATTGATATTTGTTGTCGGCGAGCCCGGTGAAAATCGAAGGATTCTGACCCCACTGCCAGCCGAAGTGAACGCCATGATCGCCCGTCCCGCCATTGGCCGTGTCACCGTCGCAGACCAGCGATCCGGTGAAGGTGGAAGGACTGTAAACGGAGGTGACGCCTTTGAGCACGACGCTGCCCGAAACGCGATTGTGGCTCGCCGCATCGCCGCTGCCGCAGCCCGAATGTTCAATGGCTTTGGCATCTCCAAACAGCTCCGCGTATCCGAATATCATCGCCCAATCTCGAACCTTCGCATTGCCGTAAACTTGGGCATTTTCATAAACCATGGCGTGGCCGGAAACCACCGCCTGATCGCGCACCTGCGCATTGTTGCGAACGACAGCAAACTCTTCGATCCGGGCGTAGTTCTTCACTTGCGCCGTATTCAGCACCTGGGCATTCGGGCCCACGTATGCCGTCCCATCCACAGTCGCGGTATTCGCGACCCAGCCGCCGCCGTTGGTGTGCTGATGCATGCCGGTGTGGCTTTGTGCGGGGTAAACCACATTCAGCGGAGTCGCATTGTTAAACGCAACCGTGTACGGAAATTGCAGCCCGGAATCGCGCGTGTATTCGGACCAGGCGGGATCACCAATTTTCATCGGCTTGGGAACCGCGATCACCGACAGAAAAAGCTGCGTCTCGTCGGCCGCCAGCGCGATGGAATTCACGCCGTCATTCCACAGCGTTGAGTAGCGGGCGTCGCCATTGGAACTGACGGCAACCAGGCACGCGCGCCAATCCGACTGGCGAACTGGATCGCAGAGCGGTTGGAAATTGCAAGTCACGGTGGCGCCAGGCGTGGCGGACAGCGGGATGAAATGAAAGCCAAATTGCTGCGGCATGTGTTCCCGGGCGGGCCGATACCAGCCGTTGGTTCCCGGCATTTTCACGAGCGGCGCGCGGCAGCGGGTGTACCATTCCCAAGTGTCGCCGTTCCAGGGCGTGTTGGCCTGCGCCAGCCAGCGTTGCCGGGCGAAATCCCACGTCACCATTTTCTTGGCCATGTCGCCCCAGAGATCCTTCATCGCGCCCGCCTTGTCCGCCGAACCGGATGAATCGAGACGAATCATGCGGTCAAGGATGTACTCGTTCACCCTCTGGCTCGCGGTCGCATTCGTCCAAACCGAGTTCACCCACGCGGCGCCGTAACGAGGATCGTCCTTCGCGGCCTCCCAGATCACCCACGAATCGTAGTAATCACGGCCATGCGCCGGATAGAACACGCTGTTGTAAAGATAGCCACCGGCTTGCGGATACGAGTTCAGAAACTGCAGGAGCATCCAATTGGCGGAACATTCCCACCACGATCCGGAACTATCCGAGCCGTTGAAGCCCGCGCCACTGCCTTCCCACACATGACCGAACTCATGCGGCGTAGCGCCCGAGGGCGGATCCCAGCGACAGTAACTTGGATTGGCCATGGCGTAGAAAAAACCATGCGCATCCGCACTGGAATACGCGCCGCCACCACCTCCATCGTCAAAGGTCATCAGGAAATTGAAGTTGGCGCGATATTTTTGGCCATCGACATAGCTGGGATTGGACGATTCGTTGATGTCGTGCAGGCCCATTTGATTGACCCAGCGATCCCACATCTGCTCATACATCTGCATGTTACCCTGGGCCATTTGTTCGGACATGCCGCCCATGCCGGAGTCGCGATTGTAATGGCCGAAGATCATTCGGAAGTGATCCGAACGCCGGGTTTCATTATCGGGATCCTGGTTGGAATATTGAGTCTGGTTGTCGAGATACGGTTGTGCACCTGCAACGATTGGCAAAGCCAGCCCGCCCAATGTCAACAACACCGCAAGCGTCTCAGATCGGAACCCTTTTTTAATGTAACGTTTCATTTCTAATCGATGTTTTCTCTTGCAAAGACCAACGGTTAAATCACTCAAGCCAGATCAACGGGCCAATCGGCTTGTGAGACGCGCCGCATCAATACCAAAAATCAGAACCCGCCCACGTTCGAATCCGCATGTCGCGGAACTTTCGCCAGTCCGCATGGCCGTCCAGAAAAACAATGTTGCCTCCGGCCGGCAGCTTGCCCTGAAGATGCGGTGATCGGGCGTTCTTCTTGACCCCGCCGTAATACCAGTCACAAACGATGCTGCTGAAATTTCCGCCTTGGGAGATCGTGGCGTCGGCGGCCAGTTCACGCTCGGAGGGTCGAATGGTGTATTCAATGGTGACCCAACGCTGACTGCCCGGCGGATTCATGCTCGAATTCCAGTTGGTCGGGTGCAGCGCCCCGCATTGATCCAAGGCCAGCACGCAGCCGAGCACGCGGTATTGCGAATTGAAATTCCAGATGTTCGACTGATTGAATTCGGCAAAGGACGGACAAAACAGAATGTCCCGGCTGAACCCTTCTGCCAGCAGCAGTTCGATGCTTTTGGTGTCCGCATCCCAAGCCCATCCGCCCCGAATCGGCGGCAGCTTGTCGCGATTGTCGTCGCCGTACATCCGGCACGCCAAGCCGACCTGGCGCAGATTGCTGCGACAGGAAATGATCTTCGATTTTTCCTTCGCGCGACTGAGCGCGGGCAGCAGAAGGCTTGCGAGAATCGCGATGATCGCGATCACCACCAGCAATTCAATGAGCGTGAAAGCCGTCCCGTGTCTTCGGGCAAGCGGTTTACTTTGTGTTCGCTGTTTCATCACTGAATCGGTTCTCTTTCCGGCGACGACGGACGCCCTTCCTACTGACTCAAACCATAGAAGGCCGTGTCACTGCCGGGGTTCACTGTGATTTTATACACTCCGCCAACGTGTGCCGGCGCCCCGTCCACCGGGCTCCAAACGGCGCCCGGCCCTATCACGGGCGAGGTCAGCAACGTGCCGCTGTACGTGTCGGGCCAGGTGATTTCCAATCCGCCCGTTCCATTCACAGCTATCGTCAGCGTTGGCGGTGGCAAGCTCACAAAGCTGGCGCTGATCGAGTGGGCCGCCGTCACGTTTGTAAATGTGTAACTGCTCACGGCACCCTGCCCCACTCCGTCCACCGTCACCCCGCTGATGGCATAACCACTCGCGGGCGCGATGCTGAACGCCTGGTTGGAACCGGCAGTCACGGACACTGCGCCGCTGGGCGTGATCGAGCCGCCCGTTCCCGCAGCGGCTGTGATCGTGTGGTTCACGATGGATTGAACGATCTGGAAGGCCGCCATGCCATATGCCGAACCGCCGGAGACGCCGGTCACCGTCATCACTTGATTACTGCCGGTGAGCCCGGTGAATTTCACGTAGTCGGTGCCTTCCACAAAGGGCGGAGTGAATTGGTACGCCAGATTGGACGAATCGGTGAGCGTCCGGGTGTTGCCGCCAATCGTGTAGTTGAGGACGTTCACTCCATTGTAACCGTTGAAGTAAACATACAGGTCGTAGGTGGAATAAGGAATTCCCGAGAACGTAGCCGTGCCGCCACCAGACAAAGCCCAATCCGCATAAAGCGTTGGATTGGGCTGGCTGCTGTTGCCCGAGTTCCAAGTATCAAAGCCATCCTTGGAAAGAGTGACGTGAAACGTCGCGACGCTCGCTCCACTGCAATCATAAAACACATTGGTGGGATTTGAATAACGACCCGCACTGCCCCAAACGATGCTGTTCCAGTGATTCGTCGGCACCGCTCCCGCCACGGCGGTTGGCGCCAGGACGTCGCCGGCCTGCGAGTAATTGACGCTGATCGTTCCACCCAATGCCGGAACGGCACTGAAGGACGCGGCGATGGTGTGGTCGGCCGTCACATTGGTGAAGGTATAACTGGCCAGCGCGCCCTTGTTCACGCTGTCCACCACCACGTTGGAAACGGCATAACCGGCGTTAGCCGTGATGGAAAAGCTCTGCGTCGTCCCGTATGGAACCGTCACCGCGCCACTCGGCGTAATGCTGCCGCCGGCCGCCGCCGAAGCGTTGATGGTGTAATTGGTGTAAGAAAACGTCGCCTCAATCGTGTGGTTCGCGGCGACGTTGGTGAAGGTATAACCGGTGATCGCTCCCAGCGAAACACCGTCCACTAACACATTGCTCACCGCACCGCCCGCCAAAGCGGTGATCGTAAAGCTCTGATCGGAACCCGACGGAACCAGCACCGTGCCGCTCGGCGAAATGCTGCCGCCGGCGCCCGCCGTAGCTGTGATTGTGTAACCGTTGTAAACGAAACTGGCCGCAATCGTGTGGTTGGTCGTCACGTTCAAGAAGGTGTAACTCGTGATTGCCCCCTGCGAAACGCCATCCACCACCACATCACTCACGGCCCAACCAGCCGGTGATGCCGCTGGGGTGATGGTAAAGCTCTGGTTGGAACCGGATGGAACGAGCACCGCTCCGGTGGGCGTAATTGTGCCGCCCGCCCCCGCGGAAGCGTTGATCGTGTGATTCACGCTGTTGCCGCTCATCAGACGAGTGGCGAGATATTGTTCGAGCAACTGGCGATCCGCGTTCGGTAAGGCATTGGTGTAAAAGAAGACGTCCCCAATGTAGCCGTTATAGGTGGACCAACTGTCGGGATAATTATTGCCGAGAGCGATGTTGTTCGCGAACGATCCCGCAACGCCGTTCACCAGCGAGGTGAAGCTACTGAGATTGTTGTTGGTGAAGATCGCGGAGCCATTCGCCCACACGACGTATTGACCATTGGGCTGCACTACCAGGCTCAGAATCGTGGTCTGGCCGTCTGGAATGGATGCGGCGCTCGTGTCCCCAATGCCATTTCGCAGCACGAAAATTTTTCCACTGTCGTTCAAAATTCCCAGGGAAAGCTGGTTGTAGAACGCATCCACCACGCAGCCCCAGCCGCCCGTGACGCCATTGCGAATGGGTTTGGCCACCACAATAATCGTCGCGCCAGAGCACGGGATCGGCGACGCATAAGCGCCCTGATTGAAACCGTTGGGCGCATTCAGGTATTCATTCCGGGCAAACGGACGTCCGTCGATCATCGCCAGCTTGGGCGTGGGATTGCCCATGGGCGTGAGTGCCGGACGTGTCGGAAGGTAGGTTGGCCAACTCGTAATCGTGCCGGCGCTGTTGGTCTGGAACGAGTCCGCCAGGCACGAGAAAAGCAACTGGTTCGTCTGCGGAACGCTGCCTCCCGGCGTGCCGCCGGCGAAGGAAGCCGAGATTGTATGGTTCGTGGTGATGTTCGTGAAGGTGTAACTCGAGACCGGCCCGACATTGATTCCGTCCACCGTCACCTTGAGGATCGAATAGGTCGGTGCCGGAGTGATCGTGTAGGTTGCATCCGTGCCATAAACAATATTCGAGATTCCCGGCGAACTGATGCTTCCACCAAATCCAGCCGAGGCGTTGACCGTGCAATAGAACGAAGCGGCAATGCTGTGATTGGCCCGGACATCCGGAAAAATGAAACTGTTGCGAGGGCCCATGGGCTTGCCATCGACGACCACCGAAAGTGAAAGACCGGGATTGGGCTTGATCAAGAAGGACTGCGTTTCGCCCTGCGGGACCTGAACCGCGCCAGCGGGCGTGATCGTTCCGCCGCCGCTTGCCGTGGCCGTGACGGTATTGGTCGGCTGCACACTGCTGAAGCTCGCGGCAATGGTGTGATTGGCATCAAGTGGATCAAACGTATAAGCCGTCACCGCCCCGACACTCACGCCGTCGACGAGCACGTCTTGAATGTATTGACCCGCATCGGGTGTAATCGTGTAAAGCGCCGTCATGCGCTTGAGGTAAGAACTCGCGCCAGCCGGACTGATGCTGCCGCCAGCACCCGCCGACGCGGTCACGGTGAACTTCGCATTAACGTCGGCCACGTAAAATGGCAACGCAGGCAGTCCATTTGAATTGTAAAGATTCGCGCCCACCGGATTTTGCCAGCAGGCGTAAGCAACCATTTTAGGCGTCGTGACGGACGGCGAGCTAAGTTGAAGCGTATTGCTGCCGACAATCGTTGCGGTCGCCCAATACCACGTTCCATTGGCCCCCGCGATTGAGAAGAGCGCCAGCGGCGCATTGGTGGGCTGCGCCGTTCCATACGGCGGCTTGAATCCCGCCATCAGCCCGCTGCCCGCATAGTCGAACGTGCACGTGGCGACGTTTCCTGAAACTGTGACATCTCTTAACACCGGACCGCTGGCAACCAGATTCGATTGACCGTAATCGTTTTTCATCGCCCAAAGCGCGAGGCGAAAGCCAACATCCCACTTGTTCGTGGGATGCCAGCCGAGCCAGATATTGTCTCCCGTCGAGGAATCGCCAATGTCCAGAGCGGACGCCACACCGGCATGTGGAAGATTGATCACGTTGCCCTGCTGCAGGCGCGTATCGGCATCCCATCCGCCGGAGAACAGCGCTGGCGTGGGGCTCGTCGGCTCAGCACCCCAGCGTGCAATCTGCACCACGTAAAAAGCGCAATCGCCAACCCCCAACAACCGCTTCCAACCATTGATCAGGCCTTTGTCCTTCAGATAATAACTGTCGGTCGATTGCGTGGAGGTTTCGGCATTTTCACCCTGATACCAAAGCACGCCTTTCACGGGACACGGCGACAGTGGATAAATCATGCCGTTGAAGAGACTGAAAGGACCGTAGGCCGGGTTGGCCTGAGCGTAGAGTGGCGCCAGCACGGGAATATCCGTGATGCCTTCCGGACCAACCCAAGGATCAATCCGTGTGCCGCCAACCGATGAGACCTTGAGTCCAATTGGCACCGTGCTGTTCTGATTGGTGTAAATGGTGCGGGCGAAATAGAAAGCGGCCGCCGAATAACCTCCGACTGTGGACGGACTGCAGATCGACCAACTCACGTTGCCGTTGAAACTGGTCGATGGCGCACCGAGATTCGCCAGCGGTACGCCGAAATAACGGATTCCAGGAAAATTCGCGCTGCTGACATCCGCCGGCTGCTGGCAATAATTCACGTCAATGGCCATGTTGGATTGTCCGCTGCACAGCCACACATCACCCACCACGACGTTCGAAAACGTGAGCGTGTTTCCGCCGGCTTCGGCAATCGTGAAATTGCTGCCACTGGCTTTGGCGCTCATGGCTGCGAGTGACACCTGCCAGTTTCCTTGCGCATCGGACGTCGTGTTCGTGGTCTGGCTGTTGTAGGAAACCGTGATGGTTTTATTCGGCGCCGCCGTGCCGCGCACGGGGAATGGCTGGTCGCGTTGAATCACCATGTTATTGCCGTAGAGCGGGCTCACCGCGACGGTTCCCCAGGCATTCGAAAGTCCAACGCCAATCCAGGCGAACAGGAGGAAAGCCACGGGGCGGAACCAGCGGATTAGATCAACGCATTTCAATCTCATAATTTTCCATTTCCAATTTCGATTCGTGTTCAGGGTAAAGCCGATTGAGTGGGTCATTGTCCCAAGCCGTAAAATTCCGACCCGTTTGTCGGAGTGACTGTGAAACTGTAGAATCCGCCGACATGCTCCACCGCGCCATTCACGGGTTGCCAGGAAGCGCCGGCGCCCGGCACCGGCGAGGTCAACAAAGTGCCGGAGTAAATATCCGGCCATGTAATTTCAAAGGCGCCGCTCCCGGTTGCGAGAACACTCAACGTCGGCGGCAGCAAGGCAAAGCCCGCGCCGATGGTGTGCGAAGCGGCAATATTGGAAAGCGTCAGACTGGCCAGCGGCCCTTGCGGTACGCCGTCCAATTGAACGTTGTAAACCTGGTAGTACGGATTGGGAGTGAGGGTGAAGGTCTGGTTGGTTCCGGCCGGCACCAGTAACGTTCCGCTGGGACTGATCTTTCCTCCCGCGCCGGCAGAAGCCTTGATGGTGCAGAAAAAGGAAGCCGCAATGTTGTGATTCGCCCGTACATCGACAAACCCAAAACTGCCGCGCGCACCCACGGGTTTTCCATCAACAGTCAATGCCAGCAGACAACCAGGATTGGGCGTAATGGAAAACGTCTGCGCGCCGCCTTGCGGAACGTTGATCAAACCCGCCGGACTGATGACGCCGCCCATGCCAGCAGACGCATGGAGCGTGAACTGCGGCGGGGCATTCGTGAACGTCGCAAGGATCGTGTGGTCCGCGTAGAGGGGATCAAAGGTGTAGGAACCGACCGCTCCCACGGAAACGCCGTCCACCTGCACATCCTGGATGTAATTGCCCGGTTCAGGCTTGATGATGTACAGGACGGTTTGGCGCTGGAGATACGTTGACACGCCCGCAGGGCTGATGTTGCCACCCTCTCCGACCGATGCCGTGATTGTGTATTCAGCGGTGAGATTATCCACATAGAACGGCGAGGCGGGCAGACCTTCACGATTGTAGAGATTGGCACCCAGAGGATTTTGCCAACACGCATAGGCAATTTTTCTGGGCGTCGTCACCGAAGGCGAACTCAGTTCAACCGTGTCGCCCACGATGGTTGCCGTCGCCCAATACCAGACGCCGTCCGGTCCCGCGATGGAGAACAATGCCAGCGGAGAATTGGTTTCATAGGTCGGTTGATAAAATTTTTTCACACCCACCATGAGGCCGCTGCCAATGCTTTCAAATGTGCAGATCGCCTTGTCGCCTGAAACGGTGACATCCTTGAGAATCGGACCGCTGGCCACCAGGTTCGTCTGGCCGTAGTCATTTTTCAAAGCCCAGAGCGCGAGGCGTTCGCCCACGTCCAACTTGTCTTTCGGGTGCATGTCCGCCGATTCACCGATGTCGACTGCGGAAGCCATTCCCGCGTGCGGCAGCGCCAGGGCGTTCGCCTGTTGCAGACGCGTGTCGGCATCCCAGCTTCCGGACGAGAGAACCGGCGTGGCACTCGACGGCTGCGCGCCGTAGCTGGCGATCTGCACGAAGTAGAAGGGAAAGTCGTCCGCGCCAAAAAACCACTTCCAACCCTGGGCCAGCGCTTTCATTTTCAGGAAATAGCTGTTGGCTGATTGCACCGTGGTTTCGCTGTTCTCCCCCTGATACCAGATCGCGCCTTTCACAGGATAAGGCGCCAGCGGATGGATCATGCCATTGAAGAGACTGAACGGACCATAGTTTTGTATGGGCTGGCTGAAGAGCGGCGTCAGGACTGGGATGTCCACGCAGCCTTCCGGAGCCAGCCAGGG
>JBQCEJ010000443.1:0-13301 GCA_051960355.1 Verrucomicrobiota bacterium
CGAGGTAGATTCCAGGTGACGCGTGATCCAGCGTCGCGATGTGAACCGGCGCCGTGATCAAAATGCGCGCGGGTCGATAGAGTCCGCCAAACTGCGTGAAATCGCCACTGCGCGGGATGATCTGGCTCGGCGCATTATTGACGCGAACGGCCAGGACGTTATCACCCCGCAACTCAACCGCGTCCGTGATATCAAAGCGAAACCGGGCGAACGCGCCGGTGTGCGAACCGACGGATTTGCCGTTCACGAACACGTCGGCCACTTTGCAGGCGGCATCGAATTCGACGAGGACGCGTTGGCCTTTCGCCGCCGCGGGAAGTTTGAAGTGCGTGCGATACCAGCCCGTGCCGCGACGGTAATCGCCACCACCGTCCTGCCCATCAAAAGCATTCCATGTGTGCGGAAGAGAAATCTTCTCCCAGGTCGAGTCGTCATTCCCGCTCGCCGCCCAGGCATCAGTTCCATCCGCGAAGGTGAACCGCCATTCTGCATCGAGAGGCAGCGTGGTGCGTGGTGCATCAATCGCACTGGCGCAAACGGCTGCCATCAACCAACCCAGAGGAAGTATCGTTTTCCATTTCATCGTATTCTCATCTTGCTGCGAAATTCAAACCCGGCAAAGCATACAAATGGGGGATCATTGCTCCCCCAGCTTTTCTCCAGACTTGCGCAACTCCGCCGAAGTTACAGAGCGCCGGTCAAAGTAATCGACCAGCGAGTAAACGCGCTCGTTGATGCGCTTCATGCTGGCGAGCAGCGCTTCGTAAGGCTCGTAATGATTGTCTAAAATGCCTTTGTTGGAATCGCGATTCGAAGGATCGCTCTTCGTGTCGTTCGGATCGTTGTCGATGTATTTGAACCAATGCCAGCCGACGCACAGTTTCGATTCAAGCAGGCCGAGCGTGAAGTTTTCGTAGAAGCGTCCGCGATCGCCCTGCGTTTTGACCAACCAACCCGCGCCGCCCTGGTTCGGCATGCCGGAGTCCTCGGCTTTCACATACCACTCGGTGACGAGCACGGGTTTGCGCGCTTCACGTTCCCACATCGCGAGTCGCGCCGGATCGGGTGACCAGGCGTTGTAGTAATTGACCGACACCACATCCAGGTAAGGGCCGGCGGCCCGAAAAATCTCCGGCCGCCGCAGATCCGAGCCGTAAAAGCGCGAGCCCAGGAAGAGGTGGTTCGGGTCATACTTTTTGATCGCACTCGAGACGACCCGAAAATAACGCTCCACCACGACGCCCAGAAACGCGCTGCGATCCGCGTCCGTGATGTCCTTTGCCGTCGCGTTTGCGCCGTGCCGGCCTGTCAGCCAGTTCCGCGCCGCCTGATGACCTGGGTCGCTGTCGGGGAGCTTCAGATAATTGTCGAGCGCCTCGATCTTGAACGGCAGTTCATTATCGGAGAAATGGCCGAGCAGATTTCGGTTTTCCCGATCGGCCGCGAGCTGTTTGGCATGTTCGTCACAAAAGGTTTCGAACCCGGGATCAAAAACGAAAATGCAGTCGTTGGGATAACCGGTGTGACCCGGCTGCGAAAACGTGCCGCCGCGCTTCCGTCCGTAGCTGGACATGAAATTCCAGATGCGGGTGCCGGCCAGTGGCTGCGGCGCGAGCGCGAGCGACGGCCAGTCTGAGAAGCCGCCCAAGCCGTTGAACCCGTGATCGCGCAGCAACGCCGTCGTCTGCGCGGCCCAATTGCTCTGGCTGCCAAATTTTTCCGCAAACAAAACTTTCGCCTGCGAGGACCTCGGCGGTGCCACCGACGTGACGCCCTTGTGCAAAAACAATCCGCCGTCCGGATCGACCAGCCACCAGCGATCAGCGAGTTTGATTGTGTAAAAGAAACCCTTCGCTTTGACTGTGCGCGCCGCCTGACCGCCTGCGGCTGTCAGTTGCGAATCGATTCGGCGCGTGACAGCTTCCGGCAAATCCTCCAGCAAACGAGTGGGCTGCGCTTTCCATGGCTGGCCGGGTTTGACTGCCGCCTCGACAGTTCGCACTGGATCCGGAGCCGCGACGATTGCCGAGGTTAACGCGACCAATAGGAACATTGAAAACGAACGGCGAATCATTTCAGAGAGTCGGGGTTTCACGGTGCAAAAGAGCGATAATATTGAGCCTGGAATTGAGTGGCTCCGGCATCGATGAACGTCCAGACACCATCCGGTCCGGCGACATTGGTGCTCAGATTGATCCATCCCGACGATGCTAAATTTGTCGTGGCCTGCACAATGTAGGTCGCGCCCGGAACCCCGAGGAACGCAATCGCGATGTTCCCGTTCGCGCTGGAGCTGATGCCGCTGATCTGATTCGTCCGAAACCCGCCGGGTAAAACGCCAAGACTGACCGTGGCGATGTTGGAATCCACCCATCCATCACTCACCTTGTACGCAAAGCTGTCGTTCCCAAAAAATCCGCTGGCCGGCGTGTAAACAAATGCCCCATTCGCACTCAACGTCAGCAAGCCTTGCTCAGGCGGACTCACCAAGATTGCGGTGAGCGCGTTGGTTTCGGCGTCGGTGTCATTCGCCAGCACGCCGGGAGCAGCCACGGATAAAGCCGTATTTTCCCGCGTGCTGAACTGATCATTGACCGCGACCGGCGAAGTGTTGGGCGCGGGAACTGCCGTTGCCACCTGCAACCGCGCGCTGTTCCGGGCCAGGCGCAGTCCACCCGAGGCATTCCCGGCATCCTCGACGCCAGAGAGAATCAGCGTCACGTGGTTGCCGACCAGAAAATCACCGAGCCGCGGAATCGTGAACGAGCGAACTGTCGAGGTTGCGCCCGAAATCAAAACGGAGTCGCCGATCGCGCTGGCGTGGAGCACGCCATTGGTGAGCAGCGCGTTTGAGTTGGTTTCGTTGGCCTGGGCGAGATTCCAGGTCAGGCTTGAATTGAATCCAGGATAAGACTGATTCAATCCCCAGAGTTGAGCGCGCTGAGCAAAGGTCATCGTGTGAGTCGTAACTGAAAACGTCGCCGCGTTGGTCACCTGCACGTTGAGACCGGTGAGATCAAACTGGAAATAGACCTTGCGAGCCGAATCAAAAGGCGCCGCATAATACTTCAACATGAGATAACCCTGCGTGACTTCATTCACGTCCGTTTCCGCGCTCGCTCCGCCTTGGATATTCGCTTCGATGGCGACTGGCAGATTCGTGACCACCAAAATTTCCGAGCCGTCGCCCGCGTTCACAGTGACGTTCACCGCAGCTGTGGCGGCGCCGCCTTGTCCATCGTTCACCGTGTAGCTGAACGCATCCAAACCGGTGAAACCGTTGTCCGGGCGGTAGGTCAGAACACCGGAACCAGCATTGGACACGCTGCCAAACGCGCCCGGCGTGAAGGATTGAATCGCTAGCATGCCGCCGTCCAGATCACGATCATTCGCCAGCACATTGATGTTCACCGGAATGTTCCGACTCGTGGCCGCGCAGTCATTGAGCGCGACCGGTAACTCGTTCGGAGCTGGCGCGGCGAAAACCAAACGCAGGCGCGGTCCATTCCCGCCTTCCGTAGTGATGATCTTTACGCCAGCGGGTTGGGTGTCGCCCGTGTCGAGCGACGGCAATGCAACGTCCCAACGCGGATCCTGCGAGACAAGAAATGCAACCGTGTTGTTCGACTGGCCACGAAGATAATCAGTGACATCAATGAGCTTTTCGCTGGCCACGGTTGAAGTCGTCACCAGTTGACCCACGATGCTGGCGTTGGTCCCCTGCCCTGTCACAAACCGGTGCGCGATCGTGTTGCCCGCGGCCACGTTGCCCTTGAGGTTGGGCGCGTTGTTCCAGTTGATGCCGCCTTGCGACCAAGCGGTGTTGGTCAACGCATAGACATGAGACTGAGCCGTGGTGTTGACGCCGGCACTCGCCGCCTGCAACGAGAGTTCGGCGAATTGAAGGTCGCTGAGGCTGTTGGTTGGCAATTGGAACTTGAAAAAGGCAACGCTGCGATTGGCAGTGTCAGCGGGATCATTGCGCGCCGTCATCGTCGTGAGCGCGCCGTAGTTATTGGCTTTGTTCGCGCCATCGCGCACCTCGGCGTCGTCCGTGGCGGGAACAATTTGTTCAGCCAATTGCGCCGTCAGCGGCAGTGTCAAAAGCCAGACGGAGTAAGCGGGCTGGGTTCCCAGGCCGGCTTCTGCGCCGCTCACGGTGGTCCAGAGCGCGCCGCTGCCGTAGGACTTTTCGCTGACTTCCTCCAGCAGCACGCGATTGGTTGGCGGCAGATTCAGAGCCGCCAGACTGAGGTTGAGAGCCAACGCGCTCGAGGTGTTGTTGGCGGAAAATAGATGATAACAATTTCGCACCGGATCAAAGCTCGCGTGAACATCCAGGCCAGACGCGCCGGAATCTTTGATGGTATTCAATCGCCGACGGCCCGCGGCAAACGCCTTGTTGAACAGTCGATACACCTCTCCGGCCTTGGTAATGCCGCCTGTGTTGTACGGCGCGTTGTTGTTGTCGATGTAATGCATCGCGTTCTTCTGCACGGGATAATTGGTATAGCTCGAAAGCGTCTGCCCGAACTTGAATGCGTACATTTCCGCAATGCCGTTGGCCATCAGGTTGACGGCAATGGCACCGAACCGCGCATACTCGGCTGGATAATCGAGCGTGTCCGGAATGCTGTCGTAACTGGCGCCGGTGCGGGTGTTGAATTCGGAAATGGCTGTCGGAAAGCGCGGCTCGGGCGTCATGTCGGCAGCCAGCAACGCGTGAAGATCGGCCAGATTGCTGCCGAAGGCGGCGGGCGTGGAACCGTACTGATGATAATCGTACGTCTGGATCAGCCAGAAGTTCGGGTCTGTCACGCCCAGAAAATTCAAATGGCGATTGGTCACCACGGTGTCGCCCCAACCGGGATATGCGCTGGTTGCGTTTCCCGCGGACACCGGCGCGAGCACTTGCGCCAGAAGCGATTTGCCGTAACGCGAGTTGACATCGGCGAGCGCGGATTGAACGGCATCCGCGACCAACTGCAAACGCATCAAGTGATTTTCCGCCGTCAACCCGCCGGCATTGGGATGATTCGGCTCATTGAACATCTGGAACCGTTGCACATCGAATTCGCGTCCGAGATAAAACGCCTGCGCATAATAGTGCTGCCACAGTTCCCATTTTCCGCCCCAGTCATTCGCGTCGGCGATGGGCAACCGACCTTCCGAGGCGGTGATCTGCGCGCAGATCTGGATGCCGAGCTTGCGCAACTCGGTGAAGGCGTAATTGATTTTGATGTGGTTGTTCGGATAGAGGTCGTTGACCTCGTAGCGATTGGTGAAATACGGCCAGTTGATGTAACTGGTGTTCAGCGGATCAGCCCGCAACGCGGCTTTCCGCGCCAGAAACGTGCTTTGATTCGTCACGCCGTCGCCCACTGGCGCCAGATCGTCGGTGGCTTCCACTTCATTGGGCGACATGAAAATCCGCGCGCCGTTCACGCCGGCATAACGCCACCAATCGCGCGTGTTGCTGTCGGGAAAAAAATGCGCGGCGTTGTAGGCAAGAATCTCAGGCGTCGGCCCGAGCACATTGGTTTGCACGGTCAATGTGGCGGCAGGAACGAGCGTCGCCGAACCCAACCACCTGCCAGTGATCAGTGCCCGCCAGCGCTTTGGAATCAAACGTTTTGGTCTTTCGTGATTTGCGCTTCTCGAAGCCGCGAATGTCGCTGTCGTCATTGAGCGCTGGTCAGTGGCTGGTTCCATCATTTCAATATTTTCCATTCAACTCGGCGCGCTCGGAAGCCACATGCCAATCGAAGTAAAGGTAGTTGCGCGAACTGCCATGCACTGGTTTCGGCGGGAGTTCATCCTTCCAACCTACGTTGGGAGAACCCATTTGGTCGAGATCGACAATGGCCCAGTTCTCGGAAGGCTGAGGCAAATCAGAAAGTTTGTGCGGTGGCGCCTTGGGCAGCGGTTGCCCCGACGGATAGCCGAACGGATTGAAAGTGACGTTCGTTTTGAATGCATACGCCGTAACGTAAACACCGTAGCAAGTGCGTTCCGCCATGGTTTCCTCGATCGGCGGATGATAGCGCTCAAAGGCCGGACAGAAGAATACCTTGGCGACGTTGGTGATATACGCTGGCGAAGGTTGGCCCAGATAAGTGGCCAGATAATACGCCAGCTCCAGTTTGGATCGGGAATCCTCGCGATATCCTGGACGCTGTCCGAAATACAATCCACCGGAGGAACCCGCGCCGGGTGGCAGCCAATTTTGGTTGTCGTCCGCGAAGAACTGCAGCGCCAAGCCGGTCTGCTTGAGGTTCGACACGCAATTGATCGCCAGCGCGCGCGCCTTCGCCTTGGCCAAGGCCGGCAGTAACATCGCGGCCAGGATGGCGATGATCGCAATCACGACGAGCAGTTCAATGAGCGTGAAGCCGCGCCCATTGCGAGTGATTGAACTGTGCTGACAATCTTTTTGCATGGCAAAACCCCTGGCGGTTTGCGCGGGAAACCGGAGCTCGAGCCCCGGCTTCCCGCAATTTCCCACCTTACGGCGAACGCAACCGGAAGAACACCGTGGGATTGGTTGGATTGATCGTGATCACCGCGTTGGTGCTGACCTCGCTGCCCGCGACATCCAGCCAGTTGGTTGTGATGCCCGCACTGAGGGCGTTGGTCTGGCTCTGCAAAATCCAGCCCAGATGATCCTGCGGCCACGCGAGCGTGAGCGTGTTGCCGGAAACAGTGACAGTGATGTTGGTCGGATTGGTCGCAATCCCGTTGATCACGCTCAACTGCCCCGTTGCCGGGTCGAAACTCCAGGCCAACCCGCTGCCAGGCGAACCCGCGATGCTGCTGAAATTGCCGGTGTGCGTCGCGGCCGAGAAGAGCGTGAAGACGTCGCCAATCACGGGCGTCCCAGAGAGATTGGTGACGGACAAAGTGCCGGCGTAAGTGACATGGTTGATGCCGGTCACGAGATCGCTGCTGGCCAGGTCGTGATTCACTTCCATTGCGGCAACCCCGCCGGCTTGGAAGGTGAGATCGCTGCTGAGTGTCAGCGTGGCCAGACCTGCGCCCGGAGCCAGCGTGCCACCGTTTTGCACTGTCACTGGACTGCTGATGGAACCGCTGCCCGAAAGCGTGCCACCGGCAACATTTACGGCACTGCTGCCACTCAGGGAACCCGCGATGAGCAGCACGCCATTGCTCACAGTGGTCACACCGGTGTGGGCGAGAGAACCATTCACGGTGACTGTGTTGGAACCCACCTTCACCAAACCGCCGCTCCCGCTCACGCTGCTGGCCACCGTCACCGGTTGATTGCCGCCAAGCGTCAGGAGATAACCAGCGTTGTCCACCGTGTTGCCCAAGGTCAAGGTTCCGGAGTTGCCGGACCAATCCCAGAGTTCATTGGTTGCAAGGGCCAATGCGCAATTGATTGAGAGGCTGTGGTTGACGTTCGAGCCCACCAATCCGCCTGGCCCCAGAGCGAGCGTGCCGCCCGCGCCACCGTTGATGGTGTAGCCCGTTCCCGCCGCCCAATTGTTCACCAGCAGACCGTACCAGGTGGCCGACGCCCCAAACTCTGAGTTGTTGTTGGGCGCAATGCTCACGCTGGTCGTGTTGATCACGGCGGTGTCAAAAGCGGTCGGCACAATGCCATCCACCCAGCTTGTCGCTTGGTCCATCGAGATCGTGGTCGCCTTTTTCACCAGCTGCCGCGAACTCACGTTGAAATTCCCGCTTGTGGCGGAAGTCAAACCGGAGGCTGCGGCGGTAAAATTCAGTCCCGTCGCCGGCTGATTGATCACCAGATCGGCAAAGGTCGCCGCGCCGCTCCCATCGGTGGCAAGTGAAGTTGTGCCGCTGGCCAGTGTGCCGCCGTTCAAGGTCAAGTTCTCCGTCACGCTGCTGTCCGGGCGATTGTTGCCAAAGGCGTCCTGAACTTGAACCACAACCTGATTCAGCGTGACGCCCATGGACCCGTTAACAGGCTGAGTCGTGAATGCCAGTTTGCTCGCCGGGGCCAGATTGATCGTTTCCATTTGCGTGCCTGGATTCGCACCACCGCCGGAAACCGTGATGGTCGGCGTCCCAGGAGCAACCGTGTCGCGATATTTGAAGCTGGCGCTGCTGCTGCCCGCCGTGATGGTCACGCTGCTGATCGTGGTCGTGTCCGACACATTACGAAACAGACCACCGCTCGAAGTTGTGCCGAGCGTGATCGTCAGGTCGGTTGCCGCGTTCTTAGGCGCACTGCCTGAATCCTGCAATTGCACCGTCATCGTGGCGGAGATTTGTCCGGCAGTAAGATTCTGGGGCGCAGTCGTGATCACCAACTGATCGGACGAAGGGGTGAAATCGCCGAGGGCAAAATTGCCAAACGCATTGATGCCCGTGCCGGTATAATTGGGGGCCGCGACAGCCGCGGTGTAACTGGTGTCAGGCGAACCCTGGCGCAAAATCACCGCCGTTGCCGCGGGCGAAAAGCCGGTTCCATCCAGGCTCAGATCAAACGTGAAGCCGCTCCCACCGCTTTGGGAAACGGTCCAGTAACGATTCTTGAACTGCGTCGTGGCGGCGGGCAGCGTGCCGCCCATTGCGCTTTCGAACTGTTCAACCGTTACCGTGCTCGTACCGGTCAACGCCGTGTAATTCAGCGTCACGGGCCGACCGTTGCCCGATTTGCCCGTCAGGAACGTCTTCGATCCCACGCCGCTGTAAACCTGCGCCAGCGGGCCATCGACAAATCCCACCCCGCTGACGGCGCCCGCCGGACCCACGGTCGGGAGCGCGCTGACGGAAGTGACGAGCGTCCCGGCATCCAGCGCGAGCGTGCCGCTGATGGCGACAGGCGCGCTGAGAGTCACGCCGACGGCATTGCTGATCGTCAGATTGCCCAAAGCCGGGGGCAACCCGAGCGTCACCTGGGCGCTGGTTCCATTGAGGCCAACGCTGGAAGTTGCATTAAAGCTCGGAACCGTGGCGAGGTTGAAGGTGCCGGTAGTTCCGTTGACGAGGCCGTTGGGATTGCCGGTGATGATCTGTCCGGCGGCTCCGACGGTCACTGTGGCTGTGCCGTTGCCATTTCCGTTGATGACCTGAGTGCCGGTGATGAGGGTGCCGTTGATCGCCAGTTGCAGTGTGCCGCTGCTGCGGACTTTCAAAGCAGACGTCAGCCCCGAGATGTCGAGGGTCGCCCCGGCGTTTACGGTGACGCCAGCTTTGACTCCTGAGATGTCGCCGGACCCGGCCCAATAGCCGTTCCCGGAAAACACAATGTTATGTGTAGGGCTGGCGCTCGGGGTATTGATCAATCCGTTGTTGGTGAAGCTGCCGCTGATCGTCAGGATGCGGGCGCTGGAGTTATTGCCCATCGTCAGTGTTCCGTTATTGATCAAGCCACCCACGGTGCAGGAACCGCCCACTATGAATGCGCCGCCAGCGTCGATGGTCACAGGCGAGAGTGTCGTAGGGCTCGTGGTGTTGGTGATGCTGAAGCCGCTTGAAATCTGGGCGGTGTCGCTGGAGCCGGGAATGCCGACGGGATTCCAGTTGGCCGAATTATTCCAGGCGCCGGAGGCAACGCTGACATAATCCACAGCCATTGCGGGAAGTGCGAGCGTCAGGCCCACCAGTACGGCCAGGGCCGAAGCAGAGTTTTGAACGGTGCGTATTTTCATGGGTTGTTTGGATTTGCGGGATTCGGAGTTAAAGCGGCGCGACCTGAGCATGGGTTGGATTCGCACAATGCTTCATTTTCCAGTGAAAGTTTCTGTCGATCGGCTCTGAAACGGTAGTCGGCAAAACTGCCGATAAATTTTGACGCGGCAAACTTGAAGAATCTGCGCTAAGAAACGTGCGCAGCGGAGCCGGTCAATAGGTCTTGGTGGCGCCGACCTTTCGGGTGTCCACATGACCGTCGAAATACAGGAAGTTGCGGATGCTGCCATGAACGGGCTTGGCCGGAATCGTCGTGTTCCAACCTGCCGGCGCCGGACCGCCCAGATTCACCTCATCGCAATCGCCCATCACCCAGACGTCAGCACTGTTGGTGAGAGTTTGAATTTGGGCCATCTTGTAACCCGGCGAGTGATACCACGCAAACGGCACATACAGATTGGGATTGCTCATCGTGAGGATGTAGCAAACGCCGTTGGTGATACCGACGCCGTCCTTGGCAACCAATGTGTAGGCGGGGCATTGGAAAACCGGAGCGGGACGATTCTGCGCGTCAGGCGAAGGATAACCCAGATATGGAGCCAGGTAATACATCAGCCCCGTCGTGTAGTTCTGGTTGTAATACCGTTTCTGACCGGACGTAAGACTGACGGCGGAGTTCTGGCCGGGCGGCAGGAAATCGCTGTTATCGTCCAGCCACATGGCCAGCGCCAGGCCGGTCTGTTTCAGATTGGAAGTGCATACCGCCTGATGCGCCTTGGCTTTGGCTCGCGCCAGTGCAGGCAACAACATCGCGGCCAGAATGGCAATAATGGCGATCACCACCAGAAGTTCAATCAAGGTGAAGGCGGCTTCTCGGTTTGAATTGGGGTTTTTCATGGTCTGTCGTCAGTATTTTGGAACTGCGCTTTTCACTGCGGACATAAATGCACTCGCGTTGCGCCGGTGGACTTTGTCACAGAATCGAACAGAGACGGATCTTCTGCCAGTCGGCAAAACTGCTGATAGGTGGATTTATGCGATCACACCCGCAGATAACGGGCAACCGCCTGGGCGCGGGACTGGACATGAAGTTTCTTGTAGATGCGTTCAATGTGCGTGTGAACGGTGCCGTAGCTGATGCTCATGGCCTCCGCCACTTCCTTGTAGCTGTAACCCTTGACCAGGTAATCCAGCACTTCCGTTTCGCGCGGCGAAAGGCTTTCGGCTTCTGGTGTGGACGGCGCGGCGCGTTTGAAGGATTGCACCACCTTGCGCGCGATGTTGCTGGTCATCGGCGCGCCGCCGGCAAAAACGTCTTTCACCGCGACCAGCAGTTCCGCCGCTCTCACCGGTTTCAACAGATACCCAGAGGCGCCAGCCGCGAGCGAATTAAAAATCGAATCAGGATCTTCATGCACCGTGAGCATGAGAAAATACGTGCCCGGCAAGGCCTGCGAAAGCTGACGCACGCATTCCACGCCGTCCATTGCGGGAAGGTTGATATCCATCAGCACCACGGACGGATTGAGTTTGGGCAGGTTCCGAACGGCATCCTCGCCGCTGGCGAAACTGCCGACGCATTCACAGCCTTTCGCGCGCGATAAAATTCCCTCCAGGCTCCCTCGCACCGCGGGTTCGTCTTCAACGATGGCTACTTTGATGGACATCGAGACAGTAGAGTGAATCAATCCGCTTGGAAAATAAAGGCGTCTTCCATCCGCGACACCGTCGGCGCACTTGCCAGCCGCAAACTCCGCCGGGTTCGCCTCACGCAGTCACCTTTCCGAGTGGGACCACGAACGTCGTGACCGTCCCGATTCCCGGTTCGCTGTGTTGCTCCAAACGCCCGCCAATTGCGCTCATCCGTTGCTTGATGTTCGCCAGACCATCCGCTTCGGGTGAAAGTTCTTTCTCCGAACGGAACCCCTGCCCATTGTCCGAAACCGTGACGGTCAATTTGTCAGGCGCGAATTGCAGCGCCAGCCTCACTTCCGAAGCGCCCGCGTGCTTGGCGACGTTATGCAATGTTTCTTTCACCGCGAGATGCAGATGATGACGCACATCCGGCGACAACGGCGCTGCCGGAACTTCCACCGGCACATCCAAACGGCAGCGCACGCCCGCTGAACGCAGAAAATCCGGAGCGTAGGTGCACAGGTGCGACACGAACCGATCCAACGTGTCGTTCTTCGGATTCACCGACCAGACGATCTCGTCCAGCGAACGCGTCAGGGTGCGGGCCGTGCGAAAAATCTGATCGACGTGTCCGCGCGCTTGCGTGGGCTTGTCCAGGTCATTCTGCGTCAACTCGCTTAACAGCGCGATCTGCGTCAGGTTCGCACCAAGATCGTCGTGCAAGTCCTGCGCAATCCGGGCGCGATCCTTTTGCAAAGCGGTTTCCTGTTCAAGCAACTGAAGCCGCGTCCGCAAGCGCCGGAACGAGGCGTAGCGCACCACGCCTGCGATCATCGCGGTGAAAAAGATCGCCGCGGCGAGACGGAACCACCAGCGATTCCAGAAGAACGCCCGGACCGTAAACGGCAATTCCACGCCGGAAGGATTCCAGCGTCCATCGCTGTTGCATGCGGAAACCTGGAAGCGGTAATCGCCCGCCGGCAAGCGCGGATAATCGGCGCTGCGCTTGGTGCCGGCATCAATCCAATCATCGTCATAGCCTTCCAGGCGATAGCGAAAATAAACGCTCTCCGAGGCGATGAACGTCAAAGCCGTGAAGCGAAATTCCAGTTTGCGATGATCAGGCGCAATCGAATTTTTCCGGCCGTCGTAACGTTCCTGGCCGCGGCTCGAACTCGGATCCTCGCGCACGAACAATTCACCTTTGGCCGGCATGAACGTGCGTCCATCCAGCAGCGCGCTTTCGATCACCACTGGCGGCGGCAATCGGTTGGGACGCACGCCACCGGCATTCACTACGGCCAATCCGGTGCGCATTGGAAACCATATCCGTCCATCCCGGCTGCGCACGAAACCCGGCCAATACCCGAACGTGGCCTGCAGGTTCGGCAGCGACTCATCGCGCCCAAAAGCCATGGAGCGCACCCGCTCCAAACGTCCGTCAGCCACGGCTTCCAGTTCCTTTTGTGAAACCTGAAAGATGCCGCGATTGCACGTGAACCAGACCCGACCCAGATCATCCGGCATGATGCCGCAGATATAATCGTCGAACAATCCCGCCTCACTGTTGATGCGCACAAACTTTCCATCCTTGAATCTGCCTACGCCCGCACCCGCGTATCCAATCCACAACGAGCCGTCCGCTGTCGCGTGCAGGGCGCGAATTGGTTGCGACGGTTGCAACGTGTGACTCGTCTCTTCCAGCAGCGCGTCGCCAACGGCCCGGAAGAGCCGCCCGTCAGTCGTTCCCATCCACACCACGCCTGCAGGATCTTCGGCCCACGCGCGAACCGGACGGGAATTGACCGGCAAAGGAAATAATTGCAACCGGCCGGCATGCCAGCGCTGGACGCGGATGGGTGCTTCAAAACCAATCCACAGATCGCCGCGTGAATCCACCAGCAGCGAACGGATCGTTTCGCTGGCCAAGCCGTCGCGGGCGTGGATCGCCGTGAACTTCCCGTCCTGCCAGTGGTGCAATCCGCCGCGATACGTCCCGATCCAAACTCCGCCCTGCGCATCCGGCGCCACGCAGGTCGCCG
>JBQCEJ010000444.1:0-7612 GCA_051960355.1 Verrucomicrobiota bacterium
GCGCGGTGCGGAAATGTTCGCGCAGCCACGTGAATGTTTCCGAAGACGCAAGCGGATGACCCGCCACATGCGCCGGGGAAGAGGCGAGTCGATGCAGCACGGGCGGATGCGGATCCGGCGCCACATCGTTGGTTGCGCGACGAAAACCTGGAATCGGATATTTTTGAGCGCCGAACAGTTCGGTTTCCGGAATGTCCGCGGCAGCGTAAAGATCAAGCAGATTGCCAGGAGCACCGTGCGCCTGATTGCGCGCCAGTTCTCCTTCGCCGTGCGCCCAATCCACCCAGGTCTGGATGTATTCCAGGTGAAGTTCCTCCAGCGTCTCGCGATAATCCGATTTGATGCGCGCGATCGTATCCGGGTCCCCTTTCCCGCTGAGTTCTATCAGGTGATCGCGCAGATCGTAACCATGCATGGCGATGAACTTGTCCGGGAGTTCCTTGGCCCAATTGCCTTTGTACTCAAACGAATCGTGGAACTGACTTCGCAATGCACCTTCGGGAAGCCCGGCGAGTGACTTGGTAAACGGCTCCAGATAATGCCTCATCGCGGACACAGAATAAGGATTCAGGACCAAACCCGAGCCGCCGGGTGCGGCGCGTTTGACGCCTTGGCCCGTTGGTTTCACGATCAATTCACCATCGCGAAAATCAGCCTGAAGGTCGGCATCTTCCGGGCGCACCTGTGGTCCGCCGAACGGCCAACCGGTGCCGGTTGCCATGTCCACGCCCAGACCGAGCCGCTTCGCTTCACGGCTCACGTGCGCGAGCATCTCAATGTATTTGTCCGATAGAAACGGAATGTTCCGCGCTTCGGCGCCCTTGGCTCCGTAGATGGGCGTGATTTCAACCCCACCAAATCCGGCAGCGACGAACGACTCGAGTTCGCGCGTGAGGTTTGTCTTGTCCACCGCGCTACCCATCCACCACCAGCGCGTCCACGGTTTGTTTTCCGACGTCAGTTGCGGCCAGGAACTTCCCTGGGTTTCTTGTGCGAGCAGTTGTGGGGTTTTAAGAGCAAAGCCCAGCAGCACGACGGAAAGTGCACCGGCAAATTTCTGAAGAAAGTGAGCTTTGCCTTTCATAAATGGAAGATGGGAACTCACTTGTTGCGGGCTGACGTTTCACTCCCGGGCGCGGGCGGCACGACGTATTGCTTCAGAAAAGCCACTCCATCTGGAAGCTTTTCAGAGTCGGATGACAGAGATTTGCCATTGAATTTGAGCCCTTCCACATTGCTGAAAATCAGGCCCGGACGCTCGTCGGGTTGCTCGGGTTTCACAACGACATTGTCCAGTGTCAGATCCTTCACGTAATGAAAATGAATTCCTGACGCGGGTTGGAGCCCGAACATTCCAGGGCCAGCGCCAGAACCTTTTGCCAGCTCATCGGTCGGCAGTTTTACGTCTGATAGCTTCACGCCTCCAACCGGCTGAATGCTGACATTGCGCAGCGTGAGGTTTTCGATCGGATGACCCGGGATTCCGGAAACCAGAGAACCGGTCGTTTCCGCATCGGTCGCGGTGATGTCACGCAAGGTGATGTTCCGCATATAGCCAATCGGCTTGCCTTTGCCTTTCTCTGCAACGCGTCCGCGATCGTGCAGGCGCAGGTAGATCGGCGAGACGGTGCCTTCGATTCGAATGTTGGAGATTTCCACATCCTCGATAGCCGCGCCGTCCAACGACATCAAACCAATTCCGCCTTTGCCATTGGGACGTCCGCCGAAGTCGCCTTTGCGAAAGGCGGAGCGCTTGATGTCGCAGTTGCTGATGCGAATCCGCTTGAAGCCCCCGATGGATTCCGTGCCGAACTTGATGCCCACGGCGTGAGTATGGATCAAACAATTGGAAACCGTCACATCCTCGCACGCGCGCAGACTCGTGCTTTTCAAGGTGATTCCGTCATCGCTGGAATCGGTCGTCAGATTTTCAATCCGCACTCGATGACATCCGTCGATATCGATCGTGTCGTTGTTCCAGTTCGAATGGTTCACCACGTTGATGCCTCGGACCGTGAGATCGTCGCATTCCAGATAGTGCTGCATCCAAAAAGCGGAGGCGCGCAGATTGACGTTTTCAATCAGGATATTTTTGCAAGCGACCAGGCGAATCACAAATGGCCGGTCCGGAGTGGCGCCTCGCGGTGCCATTGGAAAACTGCCCCCCTGACCATCGATCGTGCCGCTGCCGGTGATCGCGATGTCCTTCAGGTTCTCGCCAAAGATCAATTGCTTCTGTGTCCGTCCGTCATTGAAGGAACGGACATTCACAGGTGGTGTTTTAGGATAGTCCGCACCATTGGTGCTGCCCAGAAGAGTTGCCTTTTCATCCAGTCTCAGCGTGACAGCACTTTTCAAAAACAATGTGCCGCTGAGAAAACGGCCTGGAGGGAACACCACCGTACCGCCGCCGGCAGCACCGCAGGCGTCGATCGCCTTCTGAATCGCCGTTGTGCACAGCGTTTGCCCATCTGGTTTGGCGCCGTATGTCGTGATATCAAAAACACGGGCATCACGACTGGGCGCAGCCGTGATGCAACCAGCGCCGAACAGGGCTAAAACGAGAGTGGCAACGCTGCGGTTCATAAGCTTTAGGTTGGTCATGTTGTTGAACTGAATTTTAAAGGGTTGTCGTGGATCTGTTTTCGGGGCTCGTCATTTTTTCTCTGCCGCAGTGCCGCGACTGAGGAACGCATTGGCACACCAGAGCACCGGGGCCTGTCCGTGCAAATCGCCCGAAACCCGCGGTCGTCCGAGATAGTATTTGGGATCTTTGTTTTGACGTGTTCCCTTGCAGACGTCGGCGATTTCCCCTTGCGCATTGATTTTCGAAACCAGCCCGAGCCAGCCTTTTTTTGCGGCGGGCCCAAAGCTGGACTTTTCCAGCCAGCCATTTTTCACACCGGTGATAAAGGCGTAGGTGAACATTCCGGTGCACGACGTTTCCTCCCAGGATTCCGGATTATCAATGAGCTGGCGCCATAAACCGTCTGTGCCTTGATAGCGGAGCAACGCGCTCATCATCCGCGTGTAGCCGTCCATCAAACGGGCGCGTCGCGGATGATCCTTGGGCAGAATAGTCAAGGCATCAGCCAGGCTCACAGCCACCCAACCGTTGCCGCGTCCCCAGAAGTGATGAAAATCAGGGCCGTGAAAGAAAAGGCCATTGGTCTGCTGCAGCTTGTCTAGATAAGCACACAGAAAATCCGCGACCCGATCAGCGTAAACCCGATCGCGCGTCGCGCGGAACGCCTGGGTTTGCAGCGCCCCGACCATGAACATGTCGTCAATCCAGTAACGCGTCTGACGGGTCAGACCGTTCGTCAACGGCTTTTCCCATTGCGCGTCGGCGATGCGCTTGCCGATTTCCAGATAACGCGCGTCGCCGGTCTGGAGGAAAATTTCGAGCGGGACGATTCCAAAGACGCTGTAGTCCACATGAAACTTTGATGGGAGAAGTTTGCTGCCTTCCGGAGTTGTGATGGCGGCATAGCGCGCGATGACTTTTTGCAGCAGATCCTGGTCGTGGGTGAGACCCGCAAACCGCAGCGCACCGTAGCCAGTGCATGCTTCAGGATAATGAATCGACCCGCTCTCAAACAGCATCAGGTCGCGGGTGAGAAGGTTTTCCGCGACTCGCTTGCCGACCGCTTCGGGTTCACTACCCGCTGGCCAGGAAGTAAACAGATCCGCGGCAACGAGGCGGCAACTCAGCAGCATCAATCCGGCGACTGCATGGAAAATGGTTTTCACGGCGTTATTCAAATGATCGTTTCTTTCTGAACGCCTCGAGCCGTCGAGGATTGTCACACAATCGTTTGCAGATTGCACTGGGTCGGGAATTTTTCCCGGGCGTTTCGAGAACATCCCCGCTGAACCGGAAGCATGCTGATCATGGTTATTCATCAAAGACGTTGGTTGTTTCACGACTTTAACGACTGCGCACAAAGCTGGTAAGTAACCCAAAGCGGTTAGAGATCAGCGGCTGGTTGAACAGTGAACTCAACCATGTGTGGTTTTTCTCTCTTGGGCGAACACCCGCTCGGGACCAGCAAAATGGTGTGGCTGGGCAAATCAAGGAACCGTCCCATTGTGATTGCGCGCCCAGAGCGCCTGGTCCTCAGTGCGCGAGAACTGCAGGCCGACTGCGCTGTTTTTGATCGACGCCACGTGACCGTCGAAAAACGCGGCGTTCACTCGTCCCGAATGCCGCGGCACGGAGCGCGCATCACCCAGATCATACTCAGCGGTATCGCTGGGCACGCGAAAGTAAATACATCCCGTGGCTTTGACTTCCTGCCATGTGTCGGCATTGGCTTCAGCCGGATTGATAATCTGGGCGGCATCGGCATACAGAATAGAACCCGACGGTTGCCCGACCGAGTTCTCGTTTGCGCGACTGTAGGGATGAACACCGCCGCCGGGTTTGGGCGCCGTCCAGCCGTATTCGGGAAAATTCATTCCAATGCCCAGTGGACGGACCGAATTCACGGAACCACCGCCGGCATCAACGGCTGGGTCCGTCAACGCGGGACAATCCACCACACCTTTGGCCGCTCCGTAGCCGTCGATCCGGAGTTTATCGGCCCACCACAGCTCGTTGGGCGATTGAATGGAAAACGTCGTAGGATCGTAGGTGAACGCCGAAAATCCGGGCGCACCGTTCTGGACCCACAGCGGCAGAATCACTCCACTGTTGTCATCCATGTACAACCTTGTGGCCAGCGATACCTGCTTCATGTTGCTGACGCAATGGATGGATTTTGCCATCGCTTTGGCTTTGGACAGCGCAGGCAACAACAAGGAGGCGAGAATGGCGATGATGGCAATGACGACCAGAAGTTCAATCAACGTGAAGGCGCGGCGATTTTTCATAATCAACGAGCCCATCAGACGCTGAACATCGTTTTTGATTCACGCGATGTTCCCCGGCTGGCCGTTGAGCGTTGCGCGCCAAACCTGATTCAGCGCATCACCCTAAGCCGCACGAAACGCTGACTCTTCCCATTCATCGGCACCGTCGCCCAGACCGTCTGGAGCGTGCCGTCGTCCGCGTGAACACTTTCCGTGATCCCATTGGTGGTCCAACTGATGGACGGGAGCGTGTCGTTCGCTTCAATGGCGAAGCCAATCCCATCAGCTATTGCGGCTTTGCTGCGCACGTAGGCCACCAGCAAGTTGGGCCCGTAAAGCACCGCCTGCAATGGCCGGACGCTTGGAGCAAACGGATCCTGGCCGGTGGCGAATTCCATCAGGTTGGCCTCGCCATCACCATTGGCATCGGCAATGTCCGCACCCGAACCGGCATTGGTGCTGCTCCCAAACGATTGTTGCCGCCACAACTCCAGATTGCTCAACACCTGCACCGCCACGGTGTTGGCCGATGTGTTCCCACCGAAGTGCGCCACATCCAAGGTCTTGGCCAGCCGGTTGATTTCAGTCGCACTCAGGGCACTGGTGAAAATGGCGAGGTCTGAGAACTGGCCCTGAAACCACCGATCAGTGAAACTGGAGGTCGTGCCGTTACCGCCAAAACACACCGGCCCGGCGGGATCAGCCGTGATCGCGACGGAACTGTCCGTGCCGATCAAAACTCCGTTCAGGTAGAGCGAAATCGACGGGCCGTTATGAACAACCGCAAAGTGATGCCACAGTCCGGTGCCCGCCGATGTGGTAAGACTCGCGTCATTGCCGCTGGCGTTGTAATTCAGCAGCCGGAAAGTGTTGTTGCCGACGTCGAAGCGCAATTGCAGGTCATCAACCCCGGTACCGCCGCTGCCCGTCCCCAGGTGAAAGACCATGTCCGAGGTATTGGTATTGGCTCGCTTGCACCAGCCAGCAACGGTCCAGTTGCTGGCTTGAAAGTTCCATTCGGCGGAACTGATGTAGCGATCAATTTTCACTGCGCCGCCCGTCCCATTTTCAATCAGTTGCAGTGACTGGCTCTGCCAGGGAGCCAAGAGCGCGGGAGCATCGTTCAAGTAGCCATAAGCACCGGTGCCCGCCACGTTCAGCAATCCGTCGCGACTGTTCGTGGTGGCATCGGCAACATTACCTTGCAGCTTGTAGTGCAGCAGCAGCCGCGAATCTTCACTTGTGTCGGTCACCTGATATTTGAAACTCGCCGGGCCGCGGTAACCGGCTCCGGGCGTAAACCGCGCGGTGTGGCCATCCGCCAACAAACTCACGATGCCATTGCTCCCGGAACTGACTGTGAAGAGCAGCTGGGAGAAAGGCGTTTCCTCGTCGCTCGCCAGCGATCGCAAATCCACTTCCACCGGCACACCATTGGGAGTCGCGGTGGCAAAAGCACTGGCCTCCGGCGGACCGTTGACGCTGATAAACACGGGTAACGACTGACCGGCCAAACCATTGGCGTCAGTGGCCACCGCAGTGTTATGGTGAGCGCCGCCCGACAGGGAAACAGTCAACTGGTAGGGCGCACTGCTGACGCTGCCCAGCAGGTTCGTGCCTTCATAGAAGGCGAGATTGGTAACGACTCCATCCCCGGCGATCACTTCCGTTGCCAAAGTAACCGCCCCCGGCGAGCTTAGATAACTTCCCGGCGCCGGCGCTGTCACTCGGACCACCGGCGGGTTATGAATAAAACTCACGACCAGTTGGGGCCGATTCGAGACAGTGCCACTTTCACGGGTGACGTAATCAACATAACCGTCGCCCGTCTGAGTCGTCGCAAAGATGCGGAGCGACAGGAAGTTGCTGCCCCCGGCGAGCGACGCCGCGACCGCGCTCGCAATGGGCACGCTGACCGGCGAATTGGAGGCGGGCGTCCAACTGGCGAGCTCCGTCAGCGACGCCGGCTTGTTGCTCCAGGTCAAGCCGGTTTCCGTCCAACTGTTGTCCGGCACCGTCGCGATCGTTTGCATGCCGGGCAGATGAGCGTAGCCACAGAACAAATTCAGGTTCGCGGCGCCAACGGTTCCTGCTGGCAGCGAGGAAAGGTCAAACTTCAAAAATGATTCCCGGTCCGCGCCCGCATGCAACTTCACCGCCATGGTCGCGCTCGTGCCGTAATTGTTGGCCGGCAGCGCATCGTAAACGAACGCATCGGCGACCGGCGCCAACGTGCTGATGGTCGGTGAATGCAGATAGAATCGCGCCTTGAACGTGTGGCCGCTCGCGCCCGCGGTGGCCACCGACAAGATGATCTGCGGCGCCGTTTGCGTTACGGTTATTCCCGGATCGGCCGACAATACCGCCGTGGCCGAAGCGTTTAGCAGCACATTGATGGAAGCGCCGTTCGTCTGGGTCGGGTCGCTCACGGAAATGTCCAGAAAGTTACCGTCATTGCGCACGAGCACGGAGGCCTTCCGATCCACGGTGATTCCCCCGCTGGTCGCGATGCCATCATTCCAGAAGTTTGCAGCGGTAATTCCCAGCGTCGTTTCCTGCACGGACTGCACTGCGGGGCTGTTGGCCAGCACGGTAAATTGCGGATGGCCGGCGTAATCTTCCACTTCCCGGGAAGAGCGGTTGGGCAGCAAGGCATAGGCGTAGGTGGCGTTTGCCGGGTTGGCGCCGTGGTCAAACCAGAGCGACAGATAATTGCGCGTGATGGGGCTGGAGCTGCCACCGGCGTTGATGTCCGCCC
>JBQCEJ010000445.1:0-12165 GCA_051960355.1 Verrucomicrobiota bacterium
TATTCCAGCCGTGATCGTGACGGCCATTTCGGGCGAAAGTGGCACAGCCAAACTGCTCGTGCTCAGCCAGGTGGTGTTGAGCCTGCAACTTTCATTCGCTGTCATCCCGCTCGTAATTTTCACCAGCGACCGCAAAAAAATGGGAGGATTCGCGAGTAAACTTCCCGTCAAGATTCTGGCGTGGACGACAGCTGGGATCATTGTCGCCTTGAATCTCAAATACCTGTCGGATTTCTCCGGCTTTTCGCGCGGGCTGGCAAGCTGGTAAAGCGCGAATTCGCTCGTGTCAGAGCAACTCCACAACCTTCTTCAACTCAGCTTCCGTGTTATAGAAATGCGGTGAAAGCCGGATGTAGTGCTGCTTTTTACGATCTGTGCGCAGTGACGCAAAAATTTTCGCCGCAGCAAGTTTCTCGTTCATCGCCATCATGTCTTGCCCCGGTCGATAAAAAGTGACGATCCCGCTGGCATTGTCAGCCGAGGCTTCAGCGTTCAAGACCGTATAGCCCTTCGCCTGAATGGCTGGCACCAAACAGGCCCGCTTGCGCAGCAGTTCCCGGCTAATATTTTCAACCCCAATTTCCAACGCCATCTCCATGGAAGCGATCAGCCCGACGACGCCGAGCAAGTTGTGGGTTCCGGCTTCGTACTTGCGCGCATCTTTACGCAAAACGATCTGCTCCTGCGCAATGAAATCCGGGCAGTTCACGTTGTGCCAACCGTAAATCGCGGGATTGAGCTTTTCCTGAACTTCCCGGCGCACGTAGAACAAGCCCGCTCCGCACGGCCCGAGCAACCACTTGTGCGCATCCGCCGCCAGCATATCGACATGCTCGACGGTTGTCGGAAACGCGCCCAGTGTCTGAATGCCATCGACACAAAACAAAATTTTCCGATCGCGCAGGAACTTGCCGATCGTCGGAATGTCAATTCGGTAACCGCTGATGAAATGACAGGAAGCCAGCGCAACCAGGCGCGTATTTTCGTCCACTTGGCCCATGACATCCACCGGCCGAACAACGCCAAGGTTTCGAATGTTCATCAACCGGACTTCCACGCCCTGCTCCGCCAAAGCCATCCACGGATAAACATTCGAAGGGTAATCGTCGAAATAGATCAGAATGTTGTCATTGCGACGAAACTTCAATCCACTGGCCACCAGGCTGAGCGCCAGCGAGGTCGGCCCGACCAGCGCGACTTCTTCAGACTGGCATTGGAGCAATTGCGCGCCGAGCTGGCGCGCCCGATCCAGCATGCCCGGGTAAACAAATTTCTCCTGATCGCCCGTGCTGGCCTCGCGAGCGTAGTCCGATACCGCTTCGGCAACGCGCCGCGGCAAAGGACAGACGCCGGCATGCGCCAGAAAAACCTTGTCGCGCGTTACCGGAAATTCACGTTGGCGTAGTTCTTCATCAGACAGCAATTCTTTGAGCGTCATGGATGGAAATTATTTGTTCGAAACCGGAGTGCAAGTGAGGATTCCCGAATTAGAACCCGCCGGCATCCCGGATGTTCTGAAAGTAGCTCGCATAAAACCGGATCACATTGAATGCCACCAGCAGCGCCACCAATCCGTAGATCGTGCCATTCATCATCCGCGTGAAAAGCCGCAGCATGCGAAATCCTTCCTCCTGATGATAGGCGTGCAGACGCCCGAGCGCATCGTCCAACCGTCCGCTCTGTTCACCTGTGTTGTAAAGATTGGCAAACATTTCGGGAAAATAGCTGGTTTGATTGATCAATTCGCCGGGCGTAGCTCCGCTCTCCAGCGACTCCTTCCATTCCGTAATCGCGCGTTGCAAACGCGGTGAACCGCTGGCCGCCGCCGCCAGTTCCCAACTGCTGACAATCGACACGCCCGCGCTGATCAAGGCTTCCAGCGCGCCGGCCAACCGGGACAAAACCAGATAACGTTGTGCCGTTCTCAGGATTGGAATGGAGCGTGTGACGTTTTCCACCAGGCTGCGCCATCGCTCGCCACGCCGGCCCTGGCAGGCATAAATAACAAAGAAAGCCGCTCCATAGAGAGCGCCAAACACCAGGAGCTTTTCGATCAGGAATGGAATGCAACGAGCGTAGTCGCTGTCCATCACGCCTTGCGCGAATCCAATCAACAAGCTCAGCGGAAAAACCAGCAGAAAAACGTGCAACGTGCCGAGCGTCGTAATCAAACCGGAGATCGTGTCGCGGATAATCTTGGCGCGCGAATCGTAATAGGTGGAGAGAACCTTGAAACTGACATCCAACCGCCCCGAAGTTTCACCTACGCTCAGGAGCGCAATGTCGAATTCAGGCATCCATCCCTGCACTTGCCTCATGCTCTCGCTGAAGGTCAGTCCCGACTTCAAATGAGTCATGATCCGGGAGAGCGTTTGGCGGGAAGCGTGGCTGGAAGGATTGGCAATCGCCATTTCCAACGCTTTCAGCAAGGGAACCCCGGCGGAAAGCATCGATCCCAGCTGATGATACAACTCCGCTCGCCGAGTGAGTTGGCTGGGAGAGATAATCATTGAGCCACAAAGCAGAACCAGAACGTGCGATTCGAATTCAGCGCTTTGTGGCCGTAATCGGAGGGCGGGAGGAAAACCCGCATCTGATCTTAAACCACGACGCGATCGAAGCTCGCCTTGAGATCGCGCTTGCTGCGAAGGCCGACGATTTGATCTGCTACCTGACCTTTGTCGAACAGCAGTAAGGTTGGAATCGCGCGGATTCCATATTCCGCGGCAATGCCCTGCTGTTCGTCGATATTCACTTTGCCGATCTTAACTTTACCTTCGTATTCGTCCGCCAGCTCGTCGAGAATGGGAGCGATCATTTTGCAAGGACCACACCACTCAGCCCAGAAATCCACGAGGACGGGCACGGGTGATTGCAACACTTCTTGAGCGAAATTTTCTTGAGTTAAAACCAGAATGTTCGAAGCGGCCATAATTGAGAAAAACAGAAATAAATCTTAGTAAAGGAAAGCCAACCAGACGGTCGATCCAACAGCAATCAAGCCGACCACGGCGGCGGCGATCGCCAGAATCTTGTCTACCGGATTGAGAGTCGCTGCTGCAGGGGCGGCGGCGGCCACGGGACGCTGACTCGTAGCTGCTCGCTGTTGCTGAGCAACCGGAGCTGCCGATCCGGGGCGAGCTGCCGCGGGCACCGCTGCGGGAGCAGCATGCGAAACCGGAGCAACTCCAGCGACCGGCGCCGGGGGAACACCCGAAGCTCCTGTAGGACCACCGGGAGGAAGTGTCGGCAACTTGATCGTCGGAGCGGCGGTCGGCTTGGGAGGCAAATTGATACGGACCGTTTCTTTTTTCGGCTGCACCTTGCCAGTTTCTTTTTTCGGAGGCACAGCGCCGGTCGGGATATTCGGGATGTTTTCGGCCATAGCTGAATTCAAGATAAGTTCCGTGTTTGGAGTGTCAAACTCTTATTCCGAAAGAAAACGGGCCGAAGGAAAATGACTTCGACCCGTCAAAGTTGAATCGGCTTAGCGACGTTCGCGACGCTCGTAATCGCCACCGCCGGAACCGCCGCTCCAGCGTTGCTGAGGCCGCTCTTCGCGCGGGCGGGCAACATTGACGGTCAGGGCGCGGCCTTGGAATTCCTGATTGTGGAATTGCTCAATTGCTTTGTTCGCTTCGTCCGAGTTTGCGAACTCGACGAAGGCGAAGCCGCGGGATTTGCCGGTCATCTTATCCATCATAAGATTCACGGAAGTGACCGTGCCGACCTGGGAAAAATAATCCTGAAGATCATTTTCCATCGTTTGGTAGGAGAGGTTGCCCACGAACAGTCTGATTGGGTTCATAATAGGAATGTCTGCTCAAAACTTGGCGAGGGAGGACTGCACCGGCAGGATCACTGAATGTCGTTTAAGGTTCACGGACAATCTGTCTTCTGACACCAACGCGGTTGGTTGTTGAACTGACAATCGGTATTCTTAATGAAACTGTTTTTGCCCGTCAATAGCGATTCAACCCAAGCTCGGCGACGCGGCGACGCGGTCACCGGCCTTGACTATGGACAGACAGACGTTGCCCGCGCTTTGTTTGAGCGGCAGCACTAGGCGACTCGGGGAAAGGGCCTGAGCCAGCAGCGGTGCCGGCACATCGTAATCCTGCACGTGCAATTTTTTGGTGAGCGATTTGATCGGGACACGGCGGCCGTCGCCCATCGGGTGTGGCTTGGGGTTCATCGGGCCGGTCCACTTCACTTGTGCCCGGCGCAACTCGGCCTTGGCGTCATCGCAGGCTTCTTTGGGAAAGAGTTCTTCCGGGCAGGAATAGAGAGTGCATAAGCCGCAGGAACAGCACAGGGTTGCCCATTGGTTGAACTGGGCTGCGCCCGTTCCCGTAAAGGCGAGCGTGCGCATGACCTGATGCGGCTCAACGGCGTAGCCGAGCAGGAAGCGCGGACAATACTCGGTGCAATAGCGGCATTGGTCACACGCCGACCTGCCGATCTTGGCTTGCACTTTGTCGGGCTGAAGCTTGCGTTCGATCGTGTGATGATCGCGCGGCAGAATCACGACCCCGGTGGAGGTCTTCGTCACGGGCGTGTCGAGATTGTCCGTGGTCTGGCCCATCATCAAGCCGCCCAGACACAAAACGGGATTGTCCGTCGTCAACCCGCCCGCCGCCGCGATGCAGTCGCGCAAGGTGGTTCCGAGCGGAACGCGCAAGGTGACCGGCGATTTCACGGCGCCCGCAATGGTCAGCATCTTGTGCGTGACAGGCCGACCATCCTCTGCGGCGGCGATGTTGACGAAGGTTTCGACGTTGTTGACAACTACTCCGACGGCGATGGGAATGCCGCCGGGCGGGATCAACTTGCCCGTGACGTTGTACACCAGATCATATTCGTCACCGGCTGGATAATAGTCGCCGAGCAAATGCACGCGGACGTCGGTGCCAGCACACGCGGCAGTGACGGCCTCGACGGCATGCTTCTTTTTGCCTTTGATGCCAATCACCCCCTCCTTGGCACCGGTGGCGGCGACGGCGAGTTGCACGCCGCGCACGAGGGCGGCGGCGTGTTCCTCCATGATGATGGCGTCCTTGTGCAGCAACGGCTCGCACTCGGCGCCGTTGGCAATAACCGTTTCGGCCTTGGCAGCGAGTTTGACATGGGTGGGAAAACCGCCGCCACCCGCACCGACCACGCCTGCTTGTTTGACTTTCTCTGAAAGGGTCATGATTTGGGAGTTCAGGATTTGGACGCGCGCTAATTTCCAGTTGCCCCGAGCGGACATTGACGAGTGACCGCAGCACGGTCCGGCTTTCGAGAGGCGTAGGTTGGAGGAATGAATCGGGTTTTGCCAATCAGATATTGCGATTTAAGGGCGCCATTCATTGCTCGACAAGCTCGAGCAACGTTGCCTAAAGTCTGCGCCGGAAATGGTGGTCACAATGAAATCTCCCAATTCTTTACGCACAACGTGTCTGCTTTCGCTGGCGCTGCTGGCTTCCGGTCTGCGCGCCGAGGCTCAAACCTTCGGACTCGGTTCTCAGATCACCAGCACGCCGACCAACGCCGGACCGGTCAACGGCCTGATCACTTATACCATCCTCTTGACCAACCAATCGCAAATAACGCTGCCGAACATTTTCGTGACCAATCTGCTGCCCGCATCTGCGAGTTTTGAAAGCGCCGCTTTCGTCAACGGTGTTGGAGATATTTTCACGAATGCTCCCTCGGTGGCATTCACTGTTTTCCCACTCTTGCAGGGAAGTTTCGCCCAGATGACTTTTTCGATTCGCCCCACCACGGCCGGCCTGCTCACGAATCAGGTGACTATTTTCGGCTTCGATCCGGGCAACACCAACAGCATGGTCGTGAACGAAGTCACGAATGTTCCGCTGCCTCAGGCCGATCTGGCCGTGACTCTGAGCGGTCCTGCTTCGACGGTCTATTCCAATGACTGGATGACCTATGGCGTGACCGTCAGCAACAACGGCTCGAACTCAGTGGCCAACGCGGTGTTGACCAATATCCTGCCGGCGAGTGTGGGCTTCAAATACATGATCCCAACCAATCAGCCGACCGTAAGCAATAACGGGACGAACACCATTCTGCGATTCAATCTCGGCACGCTTTCCAATGGCCTGAGCCAGACCTACCGCTTTACCGTGCAGCCGACGAACACCGGAACCTTCGCCTTCGCGGCGAGTATCAACTCCACCAACGTTCAGGAATCAAACTCCACGAACAATTCAGCCAGCACGAACATTGTTGTGCTGGATTTTCTTCCGTCCAATTTGTCGGCCAGCGTGACTTCCACCCAGGTTTTCAACGCCCAGAACGGCATGCTTGAGCAAACGATCCTGCTGGTGAACAACGGCGCCGAGGCGATCGATTCGGCGCGCGTGATGGTTTCCGGAACGACCAACTGGCTGTTCAACGCCGTCGGCACGAACGATCATCACCCGTTTGTGACCTACGGTGGCACGCTCAATTCCGGCGGCGGGAGCGTTTCGCTCCTGTTGCAGCATTTCGTGCCGTCGCATCGAAAGTTTGTTTTGAACGACACCAACCTCATTCCCGTGGCGGTGACGGCTGTTGATTTGTCCCCGCCCCAGCAGCTTGGCACCAACGTCGGGACCACCCGCATTCTACAGTTGAGTTCAGGCAACATGTTGATTGAGTTTCCATCCGTTTTAGGCGCGAGCTACACGATTCTTTACAGCGAGGACATGAGTTTTTCGAACACCCGCGTGATTCAGCCCAGCACCATTGTGGCACCGGCGAACATGGTGCAATGGATCGATTACGGTCCGCCCGGCACGATTGTTGCCCCGACCAATGCGCCCTCGCGTTTTTACCGCGTTTACCGCAACCCCTAAGCTTCGCATCATGGAAACAACACTCCTGGCAAAGATTCGTTTCACAGGAACATCCGTCTGGCGGCCGCTCGCCTGCGTCGCAGGGTTTTCCCTGCTCGCCGGCACCGTTCACGGGCAGGACGAAGAGGATTGGACCCGTCACTTTCGCCTGGGAATGCTGGTCGGGTTCAACATCAAAGCCGATTTCAGAACCCGGAGTGCGTTTGATGTATCGGGCGGCAAACCCGGCATTTACGATGATGGTTATGTGTTGCCGACGCCCGACGCGGAAGACAGTTTCACTTCCAACTGGGGCTATGACAATGCTTCGCAATACAACGGCGCGAACACGTTGCTTATGCATCAGACGACCTCGTTCACGCCGACGAGCGGTGGAAGTGGAAGTACCGATGACTCCCCTTACTTCGGGCTGGATCTTGCCTATGGCGGTTATTTGTGGCGTTGGGGAAACATGCGAATCGGCTGGGAATTTGGGTTCGGTTACCTGCCAATCAACATTGAGAACACTCAGCCCGTTTCAGGCATGATCGGCCGATCGGTTTACTCCTTCAACACCGGCGGAATCGTCGTTCCCGGCCCGGGATACCAAGGCGGCCCGAGCGGCCAGGGACCCAACATCGACTCAACGCCCACATTCGTCGGAGAGGATCCCAATTCGCCAGACGCGACCATCACCGGTTCAAGAAGCATTGACGTGACGCTGTTCACGTTTCGTCTTGGTCCTTCGTTCTATTGGGACATCACCGAAAAAATTGGCGCCTCCGCCGGGATCGGTCCTGCTCTCGGGTTCATCTCGGGCGAATATCGTTTTGATGAAACCATCAGCTACTTGGATGGCTCCACTGAAAACAAGGGCAGCATCGGAATGAGCGATGTCGTTTATGGCGGTTACATCAATGGCACGCTGATGTATCACGCAGAGGAACACGGCGATTTTTATCTAAGCGCGCAGTATATGCCTTTGGGCAGCTCGAGCGTCAGCGGTCAAGGTCACCAGGCCAAGCTCGATCTCAGCGGAGCGATTTACCTCTCCGCCGGCATCAACTGGCCGTTCTAATACCAGCGTCATCACGCCAACGACAGCGGCAACCTGCCTGATCCCAATCCTCCTCGGCGGCGAACACCCGCCTCGACTTCACGTCCACCCGTGTTTAGCTTCAGGCCTGTGAGCACGCTTCTAATTGGTTTACTGGGAGTCCTCGTTGCGACCAACCAAGTCGTCGCCGCCAGCAATCTGGTCGAGCAAACCACCGGCATTTCCGTCAAGGTTTCCGATCCAAACGATCCTGTGGAACAGGAATACCAGAAGCTCGACGCGGACGATGACGCCGCGATGGCCGAGGTGGACGGCTGGATCAAGGAAAACCAGGAGTTCGCCGCCAAGGGCGCAGGCATTCCCAATGCCGAGTTGAATCAGCGCATCCGCAAACGCCTGGACCTCGTTCGCAAGAATTACGAGGCGTTCATTCAGAAGCACCCCGATCATGTGAAAGCGCGCATCGCCTTCGCCAGCTTTCTGGACGACATCGGCGATGAAGAAGGCGAGAAAGTTCAGTTGGAAAAAGCGCGTGAACTGGACCCCAAAGATCCGGCGATCTGGAACAATCTGGCCAATTACTACGGCCACAACGGCGAGCTCACCAACGCGTTTGCCTATTATGAGAAGGCCATTTCCCTCGACCCGACCGAGCCTGTTTACTATCACAACTTCGGCACCACCGTTTACCTCTTTCGCAAGGACGCCCGGGAATTTTATGGCATCGAGGAGCAGCAGGTGTTTGACAAGGCGATGAACCTTTACAGCAATGCCATGCGGTTCGATCCCACCAATTTCGTCCTCGCGACCGATGTGGCGCAATCGTATTACGGCATTCGCCCGCTGCGGACAAACGACGCGCTCGTGGCCTGGACCAACGCGCTGAACATTGCCTCCGACGAAAACGAACGCGAAGCGGTTCAACTGCACCTGGCGCGTGTCAAAATGATGGCGGGCCAGTTCAAAGAAGCACGCGCTCATCTGGAGTCGGTCAAGAACGATGCTCACGATCCTGGCCACGACGAGATCAAAGCCCGGCTGCTGCGCAATCTCAACGAACGGGAAGGTGGCACAAACACCGTGTCCCTCACGCCAGCAACCAACAGCCTGCCGCCCGCGCCGCTTACGCCAAACGCAGTAACGAACAACGCAGGCAAAAGCGCCTTGAAAGAAGAATAGCTTTTGAGTTCCACTCGTCTTCGAGGCCGCGTCAAACGTCTCCGGCGAAAAGTCAGTCCCGTTGCGAAAAGTTTATTGAGTCCGCCACGCGCGGCGGTTATTTCTAAATCCATGCGTCGCCCATTCCTGTTGCTTCTGCTTTGCGGCTGCCTGTTCTCCGCCACGCAGGCGCAAGCCGCCGAAGGGCGCGTCATCAAAGTGCTGCCACATCTGCTGGACCTTCAGGGCCGAAACGCGCTGGCGCCCAGTCTCTACGATCGCGATGCGTATCAATTCTATCTGCGACAACATACCAACCAGATTTCCGGCGTTCGATTTGATATTCAATGGAAGATCAAAGGACCGAAATTTGGCCCGCTGACGCTCCGGCTTGAGTTGCGCGGAACGGCCAAGGGCAATCTGCCCAGCCAGCGCGTGTTGGAAACGGCGGTAAAATCCGGCGGCTGGTTTGGTCATTGGACTTCGCTGCCGATCACCGGCGAAGATTATAAAAAGTTCGGCGAAGTCACCGCCTGGCGCGCCAGCCTGTGGGAAGGCGACCAACTGCTCAGCGAACAGAAATCGTTTTTATGGTAAGCCCTTCGTCCATTCTCTGCTCTCTCGCGACGGTCATTGTCCTGTCGATTTCACCGGCGCTTGCCAAAGATTACCAGCTTGGCGAGAAAGCGGAGGCGGACATCATCACGCCCGTCGCCTTGGATGTGATTGACGCCCAAGCCACCGCGGACCTGAAAAAAAGGCAGTCCCAGCGCGTTCCCGTGATCTACCGCTTTGACCCGCACGCGATCGATGAAGTCGAAGCCGCTTTCCATTCCACTTTTGCCCGGACACGCACCAACTTTTCAGAAATGCTCCAGGCCCGCTTTCATGTAAAAACGATTGATCCCGACGCCATCACCTCGAATGACTACGAGCGGTTTCTGAATCAATTCCAAAAGCAGAATATTTTCCTGCCCGTCAGGCCGGAACTTTCCCGCATCTGGGCCAAGGGAGAATCCGATCAGGAACTGGAAGCCGCACTGCTCGCCCGCTTGCGCGCGGCCATGAAACTCTATGTTCGGCCGGACAGCGGCCCAAAAGACATCTGGATCGGCTCCAGCATCCGGCTTGTCTCAATGGCAGACGACGAACCGGCCACCGCCCGGCTGGTGAACGAACGTGGGTTCACCATGTCCAAAACGAACTTCGTCGCCTTGCAGCGGGCGAAAACGGAGCTGATGGATTCCTTCTCGGCGGAAGAACGGAGCTTGGCGAAATACGTCGCCTCGTTCCTGAAACCGAACTGCACCATGGAAGCCGACCTCACCCGGCAACTGCGCGCCGAACACACCGCCGGATTATTCTCTGCCGCTCACTACAATGCCGGACAAATCGTCGTCCAGCGAGGCCAGGTGATCGACCAGAAAGCTCAGGCTGCACTCCAGCAACTCAAAGAAAAGACAGCCGTCAAAGAGTTGCAGCAACTGAAAGCGACGGTCACCCAAGCGCCCGCTGAGGTGAAGAAAAATTTCTCAGCCATCTGGATTCTTGTTTCGGGCGGCGGCGCCTTCGTGCTTGGGTGCGTGGTGGTCTGGAAACTGGCCCGGCGCCGCACTCCCGTCTCGCTTCTGCCCGCGACCATTTCGAAAGGTTTGATTGAAGCCGGCAACACCAACCCGCACGGCTCGGAAGAAGCATGGCAAGAACGCGCCCTGCTCGCCGAACAACGGAGTGAAAAAGTCCAGGCGGCGGTTCGTTCCGGCTTCATGGCTCAATTCGCGCGATGGATGTCGGAGAAAATGACCCAAAAACTCATCTCCCAGCGCCAGCAATTGCTCGATGCCCATCAGACCGCGGCGATCGAAATGGCGGAACTGGAAGCGCGGCTGGAAAAGGTTCAGGCGCCCCTGGAGCAACGGTTGCGGGCTTACGAACGCCGGATTGTGGATCTCGAAAAGGAATTATCCATTAAGGGCGAAGAAAACCGCGAGTTGATCAAAGCGAAAATCCACATGATTCGAAAGCAGTTGGAGATCGAGAGGGAAAAGAACCGCTTGGAATTCAACTGACCGACGCCTTACGCTTACGCCGCCGACTTTTTCTCCTGCGTTCGGAGAGCCTGCTCGTAACACTCCACCGCCTCGCCAAACCGTTCCATCCGATTGTAAAGCCCGCCTTTGTGCAGGTACGCAATGGTCATGGCCCCATCGATGGCAATCGCCCGGTCGTAACATTCGATCGCTTCTTGATATTTGCGCAAGCGCTCCAAGGCCGCGCCCTTCTTCACCAGAGCTTCAGCATTTTTGTTTTCCATCGTCAGCAATTGATCGAGCTTCTCGATGGCTGCCTCAGGCTTGTCCTCGTTCAGCAGCACCTGACCTTGTTCCAGCAGGAGTTTTGCCGGCGTTTCATCGGCATCGGACGTGATCGTCTCCGTCTCAGGCACAAACAGCGTTGCAGCCGCGCCACCGCCCTGGTTGTCGGCACTGCTTTCGTGTCCGTCCGACTTTTGCGGAAAGCCATTCAACGCCGGCGTCGCGGCGTGCTCCAACTCCCGGATACGCTTTTCCAACCGATCGATCGCTCCGAGCAATCGTCCACTGGATTGCTCCACGGAACCGGCGGCGAGCATCGCCCCTTCCCCAAAACCAATGGAGCCCACGGCCGCAGCCGCCCCAACGGATCGAGCGGAAGGCAGTGCGGCGGTGAAGTCTGCCAGACGATTCACCGTGCGCCATTGGAAGTAGGCGGTGATGACCACAGCCAGGAAGCTCACTCCGGCAAAGGCGCCCAGGACGTAAACCATGAAATGCGATTCGCGCGCGCGCTGGGTTGAAAGGGATTGCTCCACGGCTCGCAATTGATCGGCCAGCGCCGCAGCATTGCGCGCGGTGGTTTCCTCCGCTTCACGCCGGATGGCTTCGATGGACAATTGCGTGTCGTGGATTTGTTGCTGCAATTGCAGGTAGGCCCGCAAAGTGTCGTTGGAAGAGGAAGCATCGGAGCTTGCGTCCGGCACTTCCAACGGCTGGGCGTTGGTTTCAACCTGGGCCGAGAGTCGTCCGGCAAGGGAGAGCAAGAGACAGAAGCCAGCCACGGTGGTGAAATGCCTGATTCTCATGGGATCAT
>JBQCEJ010000446.1:0-24819 GCA_051960355.1 Verrucomicrobiota bacterium
TCAGGTTGCTTCATACAATCACGTCAAAGGATTTCCCAACCACCGCCTCAGCAAAGCACTTTACCCGATCCATCCACGAAATCAAAGCAACTGGCGTCCAAGGCCGAGTTGGAAGCCCTTTTCGTTCATTGCACCACAAGGGAACCAACCGGATACGAGCCATCGGAGTTCCTGGCTTTCAGAGGCAGCGCGATGGGGCGCGATGTGCGCGGGTCCACAAGCATCAGGCAGAGACGATACGTTCCTGGCGGCACGTTGGTGGGAGTGATGGTTGTGGAGATGGGAAACTGCTCGCCTTTGATCCAGCGCGAACAACCGACCTTTCCCGCATTCGCGCTGAACACCTCGCGACCGGCTTCATCTTTCAGTTTCACTGTCAGCGTGTAATCAATTACGGACCGCCCGACGGCGCGGTTCACCCAAACAGATTGAATACCGACCGGCGCGTTTGGCTCGATCCGATCTGGATAAGTCACGGAGATGGGCACGAATCGATAACCCATGGTGCGCAGGCCGCGATGGAACAACTCCCGGTGATTGTCATGAAACACATGGCTGGAATAGCCGTAGAGACACACATAATTCGGGTGGAGCGACAAGGCATCATCCACCGCCCACGCTGCAAGTTTAGCGTCGTAAGGATTGGCGAATTCACTGAACAGCGGAGCTTTGCCGATTTGGAACAGATATTCGTTGAACGTTCGTTCGTTGTCTTTCAAGGCGCCGCCGCAACCGTCCCGCCGCCAGCTGATGTTGGCTTTGTTGGTGGCATGATCGTAAGCGGAGTACGCCAGATAATCCTGGTAGTGACGTGGGTCGTTCCAATAAGCCGAGGGCGAATCGGGATCGTGTGAGTACGACAGCAACAGCGTGATCTCCGGCATCTGCGCCGACCAAAGATCGATGAGCTGGCGCAGCGCATTCGTGCGCGCGCGCAAATCGATCTGCGCCGGATCTTGCGTGCCCGGCTTTGGCATTCCCGGGAAAACAAAACCGGAATGCCATTCACCCCACAACCCGTAACCACGCAGATCGGCGGTGACAATCGGCCGGGAACCCGAGGGCGAATAGTGTTGGGCCAGCGCCGAGAGAAACGCCGTCAGTCGCGCCTGATAAAACGGATTGCGACAATCCACTTCCTTGTAGAAGCCGGGCCGGCCTATCATTTCGCGTTCCTGAATCTCAGACGCCGCCAGGCGCCTGAGAATGTAGCCCGGCGTGCTTGTGCCCACATCCTCGATCATCGAGCGGAGCATCACTTTCTTCCCTTTGGCCGCCCAATAGTCGTAAAACTTGTCGAGCTTGGAAAAATCATACTTTCCTTCGCTCTGCTCGAGGTCGCTCCAATGGGTTCCAATCGCCACGTAATCCACTTCTGGAAACGTATAGCCGCTCTGCATTTTCTTGCCGAACTCGTAAAACACCCAACCCATGTCCGGGTTGTGCAACACAAGCTGGGTGTCTTCCTGCGGCGTGACAGTTGCGGCCGGCAGACCAGTGCTTGCAAGCGCCAGCAACGGAGCCAGTAGATTTATCCAACGACGGATCAACTTGCGGGAATCATTCATTCGTTCTGTGTGTTCAAACCGATGCGGAGGTATCGACGCGAGGCTGCGTCAGGAATTCAATCGATCTTCAATTTCAATCCCCAAACCGATTCACCGGGAGCGCTGGGCGGCAGGGCCACGTGCAAGCCCTCGGCATCTTGATTCCACGCTACCTTGCCGCGAAACCCAAGCAGCGACAACGAACGCACAGTCGTTGCCGTCGCATTGCCTTTTGCCAGCGAATGAATCGTGATTTGTCCATCCGTTGGCCACGCGAGAAAATAGGCGTAGAGCGTCCCACCATCTTTGCTGACCGTGAATCGTATGTCTTCGGCTGTGTAAGGCTTGCTCGGCACATCGACCGTGCCGCCGCACGTCCCGGGTTCCTGCGGCCCAGTAGTGGACGGACCTTCGCCGGAAATGTTCCACGGGCGCGTGGCGAGAATGCCTTCTTTGTTGATGTCCATCCAGGCGCCCATCCCTTTCAGAAAATTCTCCTCATCCTCATCGATCGTTCCGTCGCCGCGCACGGGGATACTCAGCATCAGGTTTCCGTTTTTGCTGACAACGTCCACCAGCAACTGGATCACCTCGCGCGGTTTTTTGTATTGGTGCCGCTCGTGCAACCACAGCAGATAATGCCAGCCGCCGATGCAGGTGTCGGTCTGCCATGGATGCGGCTCGATTTTGTCACTCCTGCCGCGTTCGATGTCATTCACCATGCACCGCTGCTGATCGCCTTCAAGGCGTTTGAGATTGAGCACCGCCTCGAGTTTGCCGCCGTGCGACTTCATGTTCCGATTGTAAAACTCGGCGGCAATTTTCAGCCCATAATTGCCTGGCAAGCCATTGAGCGGCAGCACCGCGTCATCGAAATAGATCAGGTCGGGCTGATATTTCTCGATGACATCGATCGTGCGGTTGTAAAACTTGATGCAATAAGCCTCATCGGGCAGAACGCCGATCGGATGATTCTGCGCGTATAAATCCTGCGGATCCAAACCGTCCCACCACTGGCCCTTGCCATCGGCCGCGGTCAGCTTGCCATCATACGGTTTGCCCGCGTAAGGACCGGTCTTGTCCGCGCCCTGCGCCACCTCAAACCAGGTCCAGGTCCGCGCCGCGTGCAAGCTCACACCAAACCGCAACCCGGCTTTGCGTGCCGCCTTGGACCAGCCGGCGAGCAAATCTTTTTTCGGTCCGAGGTTCACTGAGTTCCACGGCTGATACTTGCTGTCCCACGTGTCGAAGTTGTCGTGGTGATTGCCCAGGGCCAGGAAATACTGCGCACCGGCGCGCTTGTAGAGCGCCATCAGTTTATCCGGATTCCAACTCGCGGCATGCCAGTCACGAATCACGTCTTTGAAACCGACCTGCGACTGCGGCCCGTAATGAATGGAGTGGTAAAGGTATTGATCCAGGAACGGGTGGTTGGTGGGTTGCTGATACATGCTGCGCGCATACCAGTCGCCCTGCTCCGGCTGGCATTGCGGCCCCCAATGCGCCCAGATGCCGAACTTCGCGTCGCGAAACCACTCCGGGCATTCATATTGTTTGAGCGATTCCCAGGTAGGTTGAAATTTTCCTTTCACCAGCGGCAACGGATCGGGGAACGCTTTCTCCGCCGCGGTTTTGGGATATTCAGCCGCATTGAGAATGGCAGTCGCTGACAAGGTGAGCAGGGCGAGGATTCGAGGGTTCATAATAAAAAGCTGCGGACCAACATTCTTTCGCCCGGCTCGGCAATCGTCAGGGCGATTTCAATCGGAAAAACACGCTGCTGTTCGTCGCCGGTTCGCTGTAGGAATTCGCGACCACGCCCGCCACATTCTGCCAGGCTGCATCCGCGGGATTCAACAGCCCCGACTGCTTTTGCAAAATGTAGTTCGAATATTCCGCCGGCCAGGAAAGCTGGACCGCATTGCCGACCTGCTGAACCGTCAGGAGCGGGGGCATCGCCGGAGCGATTTGCAAAACTGTTCCCAACGTCCACTGCTGGCTCGTGGCGGCGACGTCGCGTGGCTTTTGAACCACCAAGGAACCCGCACTGGTCCCACCAAGATCGAGCGCTTTTCCGGTGGCCACATTCTGGAAAACGAACGCGCCATTGGCCCCCGACAACACGGTCCAGCGCTGCGCCGGATCGGTGCTGTTCCAATCCTGAACGATCGGCAAACCGCTGGTGCTGTTGGTCGCGGACAAGAAACATCCGCTGTTCAATGACGTGATACGGTAAACATTCGAGCCGAGGTGGTAGAACGAAAAGTAGTTGTTCAGGCTCGCGCTGGGCACGTCCAGCGTGAGTTGCAAGCCGGCCTGTCCCAGGTTCGTTCCGACGTTGTTGGGCATGTTCAAACACAACCCAGTCGTGGAGTTGGTGACAATGTAACAGCCATCAGGAATCGCTCCACCAGGCACCACGGACGGCGTGCCGAGAATCCATTCGCGCACGCGGTTGACGTAATTGGTCGTGCTGATCGCGCCTGTCATGTCGCGCATCTGCATGCCCAGAATGGAGCCGGTCGTGTCGGCCTGGATCCAGCAATTCCGTTCATGAACATCATCATAGCAACCCACAATCGTGAACCTGGGCTTGCTCTCTTTGGCGATCTTGAACGCGTAATCGAGCCATGCCTGGGATTTGCGCCAGAAATAAATCGAGACACTGGACGGCGCGTATTTGATCGACGGCGTCACATAAACGCTGTCCGCCGAACCGCCCGGTCCGACCGACGGATCATACTGTGTCCCCCAGTTGTCGACCGATTGGGAACCCGCGCGAACGAGGGTAAAATGCTGACGGTTGGGTCCGGTGCTCGCGGCATAGGCATTGAACCAGGATTGAACGGAGTAACAGACCAGCACCGGCTTGCCGTCTTTCATCAGATAAGTCGAGCGATACGGGGCCGTGGGTCCGGCGAACAGTCTCCAGATATCAGCACAATGCTGCTCAAAGCTGGCCAGATTGCCGCTGCTGTTTTCAGCCACGCACACTTTCATCCCCTTGCCCAAGGCGAGCTGCTGAATGTATTGCACCAGGTTGTTTAACCAGCCCCAGCCATTGGTGAGGTCACAGATGATAGTATCGACGCCGTTTTCTTTCACGGTATCGAGCGTCGAAACGACGTAGTTCGTGTTCGCCCAATCAATCGAACCGTAGATGCCCATGAAGTCGGTCGCGCCCTGATAATTGGTGGGATTCCACCAACTCGCATTGCTATCAATCCAATTCATGCACCAGGTTGCGTAAACGGTCGGCGCATTGGTGACACGTTGCACGAGCGTGCGCGTGCTCTGCGGATAAATCGCATCACCGCTGTAAGTCGCAATGATGTAATTCGTGCCGCCCGCCAGCCAGTTAACGGGCGCGCTGGTGGCGATTCCACCAATCACCGCATTGGTGCTGATCGGCACGTTGAACGTGGAGAAAATTACGTTGCCGGTCGCGTTCGCCGGCAAGGTGGCGGTGAAGGTCACACTTTCCTGGAAGCTCGAAGGATTCTTCGATGCGGCAAGCGTCAGGTCTGCGGTGTTTTGGACCTGGAGATACAATTCGGCATTGCTGATCCCCAGCGACCAGCTCATGCCCGAGGCGAAACCGCCGCCATCAACGTTCACCAACGGCAAGGTTCCCGTCACAGATCCACCAGCATTGGTGGAGATGATTTTGTAACTGCCCACGGTCAGCGCGGAGCCAACGTTGAAAAGGTCAAACACAGTATTCGAGGAAAGCACGAGTGTGCCAGCGCCAAGGCTGAACGCCGGCGTGCCAGCCACGTAAGCGGAAACGTCAATTGCGCCGGCCGTGAGGTCGAGATCGCCCCGGAGATTCGCGGTCGCAGACTCGCTGCTGGCCAGCGTCTGGGTGGATCCCAAAGTGAAGGTGGAATTCAATCCCGAAACGTCGAAAGTCGCGCCGCCGCCGAGGCTGATGAGGGTCGTGTTGGAAATCGTCCCAATGCCGCTCAAGGCCAGCGTGCCGCCGTCAATCGTCGTGGTTCCCGAATACGTGTTCGTGCCCGCGAGCGTCCAAGTTCCGGAACCGACCTTGCGAATTGATGTGCGGGTTGTCCCGGTTCCTCCGTTCAGGATTCTTCCGGCCCACGTGGAGTCATTGCCCAAGGCTCCGATTTCATACGTCACCGTTCCATTTTGATCGCTGCCGCCCAACGTCGCCTTGGGATTTGCCGTGATCAGATCGCCCACCACCGTGGTCCCGATGTAACCGTAGGCATCAAACGAAGCTCCGGACTGGATGTTCACTGCCACATTTGTCCCGGCAAAACCTGCGACCCGGAACCGCGACGGCAAACCGTAATTGATCGTGCCGCTTAAACCAGAAGCCGAACTGGTGAAATCCATGTAAGCACTGCCGGTGATGTTGATAGTGACATTCGTTCCAAAGACAGGTCCGCGCACAAAGAGAGCTTTGCTGCCGAGATTCCAGTTCTGATTGGCGGACAAAATCAGGCTGCTGTTGACGGCAAAATTGTTTCCGCTCAAGACAATGCCACCCGCGCCGAGAGTCAGCTTGTTGCCCGAGTTGATTTGCGGCGTTGCGCCCGGCGTATAGACCTTGACGCCGTACCACGACAGGTCCGCGCCCAGGTTCACGGCACTGCTCCCGGAATTATTCGTCCACGCGCCAATGTCGCTGGGTCCGGGCACTACGCCACCTTGCCAGCTGGAAGTCAGGTTCAGGTTATCGGCGTTGTTCGCCTTGAGTATCTCCGCGCCTTGGGAAGTCAAAGCACCGGTCGCGAAAAGAATGGCTGCGAGTCGTATCGGATAGTTCATGTGAGTCACGGAGACGTTATCGAAGCATGCTAGAGAGATTCGGGCGCGAACGCAGTCACCTGTTCAGGCGAGGCAAAGCTTGAGGCAGCACTTCACCCAAAAAAATTGCGAACGATCAAGGTGTCGCGGATTCGCTCAAGTAAGCGGGCAAGGCTTTGTGATTCACCGATTGGAAGTAACGCACGCAAGTGTCCCGCCAACGAATGGCATCGACCACCTGTTGAGCCAGCCGTTTCTGAACTGCCACAAACCGCTCATCATCCACCTTTCCGCGCACACTTTCCCATTCCTGCCGCATGCCTTTCACGTAATCCACGCCGGCATTGTAACGGAAGCAAAGCTCTTCCCAAACCGTGCGACCGGTCTTGAGCCGGTAATCCCAATCGGGATGATGAAACCACAGCAACAGGTCCGGCGGACAGGTGTTGAGGTCGTCAAAGCGATCGCGAACGGGCGGCGCATACTGCGACACGGCATCCGAACCGGTGCGACTGCGGTTATATCCAATCCCGGCGGCATCGGCTTTGTGATACTGGACGGCCGAGAAGTCCGGCGTCCCTTTGTTCGTGCGTGACGGCTTGGGCCCGTAGTGGGCGTCGTCCATGATGTGATGGAGTCCCAGGGGCATTTCGTAATCCACACAAGCCTTCCAGGAACCGCGCATCATTTTGAGAAGAGTCGCAACCAGTGCGGAATCATTGCTCCAGGTCATTCGCACCCATTCCTCGGCAAGCTGGTCAGCCGTCAAATCACTGTTCCAGGCCAGACGCCCGAAAGTATACCAGTTGGCCTGGGCGAAATCGTGACCACACCAGTTCCGGTCATCTCCCGTGTTGGCAATGCCCGCAATGCCCGTCTTCGAGCCGGTCGCCAAAATTTTTCCCACCGTTGAACCTTTACCCGCCGCATACGTGTCCGACTCAAAGAACTCTTTCCACATGGGGCCGAGATAAACCAGATGCGTGGACCAACCCATGTATTCCTGCGTGACTTGCAGTTCCGCCATGACGTGCGTCTTCGGCAACGCGCCGAACAAGGGATGAAACGGCTCGCGCGGCTGGAAATCGACGGGCCCGTTTTTCACCTGAACAAAGACAGCGTCCTGAAATTTTCCATCCAGCGGCTTGAAATCCAGGTAAGCGCGTTTGGCGCGGTCGCGATCCGCATTCACGCGGCTGTAAACAAACGCGCGCCAGATGACAATTCCGCCATGCGGTGCCAGCGCCTCAGCCAGCATGTTCGCGCCATCGGCATGCGTTCGCCCATAATCCTGCGGGCCCGGCTGGCCCTCCGAATTCGCCTTCACCAGGAAGCCGCCGAAATCCGGAATTCGCGCATAAATCTCGTCGGCTTTGGACCGCCACCAGCGCCGCACTTCCGGATTCAACGGGTCAGCCGTCGGCAATCCACCCAAGCTTTCGGGGCAGGCGAAGTTGGCCGTGAGATACACGCGGATACCATACGGACGGAACACATTTGCCAGAGCCGCGACTTTTTTAAGGTAATCGGCATTGAGCAGTTCCGGGCGGGAATTCACGTTGTTCAGCACCGTGCCGTTGATCCCGAGAGAAGCATTGGCGCGGGCGTAATCTGTGTAGCGCGGGTCCACTTGATCCGGCAATTCATCCCATCGCCACAAAGATCGTCCGGCATAACCGCGCTCAACGCTCCCGTCCAAATTATCCCAGTGATTGAGCAGCCGACGCTGCAACTTCGGTCGCTCGACGATGTCCAGGTGATCAATCGCTTGTTCCGTTTGCAGCAATCGCAGCAAATGAAAACTCCCGTAGAGCACGCCCAGGTCGCTGTTTGCTGCGATGACAATCACCTGCGTTTTGCCCTGTTTGATGGAACGGATCAGATAACCTTCCGCCCCGAGTTCTTTTAGTTGTGATGCCAAACCCATACCGGCCACGAAGGCACAACTCTCGGGTGTGCCTGCGACCAGACGCCCCTGCCCTGTGACGCCCTCACCCACCGGCACGGCACGGCCGAGCAATCCGGAAATACCGCGACGCAATTCGTCGCGAGCAGCCGCGAGCGTGGGTGAATCACCTGGAACGACAATTTGGCCGATTTGAGCGGAATAGGAATTGAGGCGTTGCGGATTCTGCACGCGGTCATAACGCAGCCAGAGCCGATAACCGTCTTCCGCTCGCAAAGTGCCAAGCGGGCCGCAGGTCAGAAGAAAAGCGGCCCCGATCGCCAACCTAAACGACGGACCAAGCCCAAATGGAAACCAGTTCACGTTCACAGAATGGTGCGCGGCAGAAAGTTCCGTCAGTCCCCTGAACAGGTGACCCGGCAAAACCGAAAACCTAGTTGGCTTTCACCCGGTAGAAGCGCTGTGCGGCACTCGTCGTGTCCTGCGTGTAAGTGGTGCTGGAACCGGCGGAAGGAATGGCGGCATCAACCACCGCCCAAGAGGCTGCCGGCGCAAGCTCGCTGGAACTCTCAAAAGTGTAGGTGGCTCCCGGTTCCGAGGTCCACGTGAGCATCAGGTCGCCCGTCGCGGCGTTGAGGTTCACGTTGGTAAATATCGGTTGCAGACGCGGAACAGCCGTCAATTCGATGACCTCGCCGTCGTTGATTCCATTGATGACGTGAACGCCGCCGCCCGGAAATGATTCCACCAAAACGCCGTTCCTTCGAAGATGGACCGTCCGATTCGTCATTGAGGCGGTATCAACCGAGAGGCGGCCCGTGACGGCGTTCACACTCGCCAGATGCAGTTCAAAGCGGTTACTCGACGGCGCCAAACTGTAGATGAATTCGGCGGCGGCATTCTGCCCGTCGCCCAGCCACAGGGCGAAGCGCTTGGTTTTCACAAAGCCCGCGACAAACAAGGTGTCCGTGGCATTCAAACTCGGCTCGGGAATTTGGCCGGCCAGCAATCGATCGAGGTACCAGGCGTCGCCCGCATGCTGTTGCGCCACGGTTGGATCACCGTGCGGCCAGTATTGTTCCTCGTCGGACTCATCGATCCCGTTGCCGTTGAAATCCTGAAAGAGGCCCGTCGCGCCGATGTGGACAGTGATGTTGGTGAATTCCCCCGGGAAACTCGCGGCCGCCAGAGCGTTGTCACGAAAGCTCGTGTCGTTGATCTTGGGGCAGATCGGCTCGTTGCTATTCACGAACAGATGAATTTCGCTGTAGGGATTATTCTTCGAGGCCAGATTTGAGGCACGCGCCAAATAACTGTCAATCACCACGGAAGCCCCGGGAGAAGTTGGATTGCCCGGAGCGGCGTCCAGTATCGCCCGATGACTCGCGGCTGAGCCGTAAAAATACCAGCCCGAGTTGGTGTTGTAGCCGTAATCCGACATACCGAAATAAGCAGCACCGACACGAAAGTAATCAGGAAACTTCGTGAGCGCGGACATGGTGTTGCCGCCGCCGCCGGAATAGCCGGTGATGCTGATGCTGTTCGAATTCACCAAGGTGGGGAAAGCGGCCTTCACGGCTTCGACCGCATCGTAAATGTCATAGATTTCCACGCCGCCGTTATCGCGGATTCCTTCCGAACCTTCGCGCTGACGCATGGCCGGAATGATCGTGAAGAAACCGAGATCATTAAACCGTCGGGCGTTGTCACGATAGGCGGCGAATTGGCCGGTCAAATCGCTGAACGGATGCATCACCACCATGATGGGCATGTTGGAGCGAGTGCTGACGTAATCGAGCTCCGCAGTCAACTGCAACGGCAGGCCGTTGGTATTGGTGCTTACAGTCGAGGCGTAAGTAAATGGGACGGTCACAAACGTGGTGTTTACCGTGACCTGTGCCACCGCCGACTGCACATTGCCACAGCTCGTCTGAACAAGGATTCGATACTGCGCCCCGTTATCCGCAGAAGAAAGCGGCGCCGTCGTGTAAGTGGTGTTGGTCGCTCCCGCCAAGTCGCTCCAGGACCCGCCGCCGTCAACGCTGACCTGCCACAAGTACGTCAACCCCGAACCGCCACTGAGGGTGACGGAGAACGTCGCGGTGGAACCATTCGAGACCGTTTGATCGGCGGGTTGCGAAACGAATGAAAACGCACCCTGATCTTCAACGGCACCGCTGACCTCAGCGCTCGCCGCACTCTCGACGTAATCGTTGGCAGCCACGACCTGATAGTAATACGTGGCGCCGACGGTCACGTTGGTGTCAATGTAACTGGCGGTGCTGCTCGTGGCGTAATTGGTCTCCGCCGAAGTCGAGAGCGAGCGCTTTATAATGTAGTGGGTCGCCCCCGGCACAGCGGACCAATTCAACCACGCTTGGCTGCAGGTGCTCAGAGTCACGTTCGTCGGCGGCGTCGGCACCCAGGCTTCCTGCCGCACGCCTTCCAGCTCAGCGCTGCTCGCCGCACCGGTGTAAAACCGCACGTCATCCATCCAGCCCGCGAAGGATCGGTTCCGTCCGCCGTAATTGCCCAGAAACAAACTGAACGCCGGGCCCACATTCACCGGTCCAGGGGTCGATGTCACGGAGCCCACCAACTGAACCGCTCCCGATTCCGAGCCGCTGTAAAAGCGCTGCGACTGCCCGTCCCAGGTGGCCGCCAGAAAAATCCATTGGTTGGTGGGTTCGGACAGAGTGGGCGAGTTGATCTGGCGCGTGTTGATGTCCAGTCGCACCGCCTTGTTGTTGTTCAACAGTTGCAAGCTGTTGGTGACGCTCCCATTCGTGACGCCGTCGGTTCCTAAAATGAAAAAACGCGGCAAGCCGAACGCCAGATTGGCGCTGGTCTTGATCCACATCGCAACGGTGAAGTTCGTCAACGTGCCAAAATCAATTGTCGCGTTGTTCGTGGTAAACGCCACGGGACCATTTCCACTCAGAGTCCCCGACGAGAAATTCAAGGCGCGGCCGTGATTATACACGCCGGAACCTGCCGCGCCGTGGTAGTCGGTTGCGCTGCCGGCGTAATTGATCAGGTCAAGACGGATGCCCGAGGCCGAGTCAATGGTGCTCGTCCCGCTGTCTTCAAAACCGAATTGCATCCGCAACGTTTGACCGGATGACGGTTGTGCGCCAACAAAGCAGAACGCGGTTGAAACCAAAAGGGCTGGAAGGAAATTTTTTCGATTCATTGCGATTTCGTTTTGAACTCACAGTCATCAAGGCAAGATGCCTCGCTGAAAACGGCTTAGACTTAACCCAGCCTTCGGAGGATGGCCGAGTCCTGGACCGTTTTCCAGCCGAGGCTAGCAGATGTTGCCCCGATGTTTGTGCGCAGCCGTGTTCATCCCATGGGGGGATTGTTTCAACCGAATGTTCGGCCTGAGACCAAGGGCGAAAAACAAGGAGTCTGGCTACGGCTGCAGCAGGAACAGGATCTTCCGGAACAATGTCGGACTGTCGCCCGGAACCGTAGAGCCGGATTTCCAGATCGCAGGATCGAAGGCCGCCTTGCTGGCGTTGACGGTCGTATGGCCGTCGCCCCAGAGACAGTTCAGCGCGCCCGGAGCCGAACCGGATCGGTGGGCGATATCTTCGTAGGTGAAGATCAGATCCGTCATCATGGTGCGGTCGGCCGTCAGCTGGCTGCTTTTGGTGGCCAGGGTGAAGGTATATGGATCGAACACGTTGGCCTGCTGCTTGGTTTGCGGGTAATAGATGAATGACGAACGCACCAGCAGATGGCCTGTGCTGGGCACACTGGGCCAACTGCCGCCGGCGGTGTAGTTTTCATACGCCCACTGATTGCCCGGCTTCGTGCCGGGGCAGTAATAGCTCTTGCCGCTGGTGATAATTCCCGAGCTGTAGAAATAACCGTGATTGGTTGGACTGCTCGTGCTGGCCAATTGCCCGGCGGCTTCCGTGGTATTGAAAAGGACGTATCCCTCCCACGGGAAGCCGCTGGTCGTGCCGAACCGGCTCGACATCAGCTTCTCCGCGTTGTCCCCGGAATAAATGAACACTGACGTGCCCATTTGTTTGAGGTTGTTGAGACAGGCGGTGCGCTGCGCCCGATTCTTGGCGTTGGCCAAGGCGGGCAGCAGCATGGCTGCAAGGATGGCGATAATGGCGATCACGACCAACAACTCAATCAACGTGAAGCCATTTCGGTTCCGAGAGTACTTTTTCATTTCAACTTCGCGGGTTCGCAGGACAATCCTCTACCGGGTTTATGGTTGATAAAGTGAACGGTAGAAGCCCGCCGCACTGTTCACCGCATTGGTGTCAGTGAATTGCCATGCGCCGGTGCCATCCGCCGTATTGGTGCTGATGTTTTGCCAGACAACTGGCGGCGTGAGGTTCGTGGTGAACTGAACCCGATAGCTGTATCCGGGAATGCCCGTGAAGTTCAGCGTCACACTCTTGTCGGTGTTGACCGACTGGACGGCGACCGTCTGCGGCGTTACCACGCTCTGACGCATCGATTCGATCGTATCAATCGGCGCCGCGCCGCGATAGAAGCGCACCTGGTCCATCATGCCGGAGAAGCCACGCGTTTGAGTGCCGTTGTTGCCAATGAGCAGGTTGAACGTGCTGCCCACATTGATCGGCCCGCTCGCAACCGACGACGAAGACAACAGCGTCACTGGACTGCCTTCGGTTCCGGTGTAAAGCCGCACCGTCTGTCCATCCCAGGTCGCCGCCATGAATCTCCATTGATTGGTTACGTGAGTGATAGCGGGCGAGTTAACCGCGACGGTATTCACATACGTGGACAGCGTGCCGGTATTGTTCAAAACACCCAGACTGTCAGCAACGCCGTTATCGCTGACGCCATAAGTGCCCAGGATGAAGTATCGCGGGAAACCGGTATAGGCAACTCGCGGCTTGGCCCAGAATGTCACGGTGAAGGAACCAATGGTTCCGAAATTCACCGTCGAATCACCGACCGCATAAGCCAGCGGACCGGCTCCACCCATTGTTCCTGGCGCTCCCGTCGCGAAATCCAGCGCCCGGCCAATGCCGGAGACGCCGGAGCCCGGAGCCCCATGAAAATCAGACGGGCTGAAGGAGGAATTCGCCATGGTGAGCGTCACGCCATTGACGGAATCAGTCGTGGTCGTGCCATTGCCGAAATCCTCGAAATCGAAGTTCAAGGCGAGGTTGTCACTGACGTTGGCGTTGACGGTCAGCAATGCCGGATCCGAGGTCACGGCGAGGCAGGACGGACCGATCACGCAGTCATAGGTCAGGCCCGACTTGGCCGTGGTCAGATTGGTAAGCGTCAACACCGCGGTTGTCGAGCCGCTGACGCCGTTGCCATCCGTCAGGTTCACACCGTTTTCGCGCCACTGATAAATCAAGCCCGGTCCGGTCGCCGTCACGGCGAAAGTGGCCGGCCAACCGGCTACCACAGTCTGTGCAAACGGCTGCTTGGTAATCGTCGGCGCCGTGCTGACGACGGTCAGCGAGGCCGCGCTGGAAGGGACCGACGCGCAACCGCTCATGACGATCACGCGGTATTGCGTGCCGTTGTCGGTGTCGGCCAGGACCGGGGTGGTGTAAGTCGAGCTGGTCTCCGAAGGAAGGTCGGTCCAGCTCGTTCCCTGATTGTTGCTGTATTGCCACAGATACGTCAGACCGGAACCGCTCACCGTTACGGCGAAGGTTGCCGTGCTGCCCGCGCACGTGACCTGATTGGTGGGCTGGCCCACAATGCTGAAGAGGCTGTCATTTTGAACCGTGCCACTGACCTCAGTCGAGGCCGCGCTGACCTCGGAGGCATTCGTCGCGACGATTTGATAGTAATAGGTCGTCCCCGCAGTCACCGCCGTGTCCACAAAGGCGACCGTGGCGCTGGTCGCGTAATCCGTCTCCGCGCCGGACGTGGTGGCGCGCCTGATAATGTAACCGGTCGCGTAAGGCACGGCGGACCAGCTCAGCGACGCTTCCGTGCACGTGGTCAGCTGCACGTTGGCTGGAGCGGCAAAGTTGAGCGATTCCTGACGCACGTTTTCCAGGAAGCTCCGGGTGGCCGCTCCCGTGTAAAACCGCACATCGTCCATCAGCCCGGCCACCGCGCGGTTTCGCAGGCTGTTGTTCCCGAGCAAGAGGTTGAAGGTGCTACCCACATTGACCGAACCCGCCGGAGCCGCCACCGAGCCCAGCAGAGAAACGGCGCCTTCTTCGGTTCCACGATAGAACTGCATTGTCTGCCCGTCCCATGTCGCGGCCAGGAAAATCCATTGATTGGTGGTTTCAGCCTGGGTCGGAGCCAGAATCTGGGACGTATTGATATTCATCTTCAGCGAAGTGGTCGGGAAATTGTGCAACAACTCCAACGTGTCCTGCGCCGCACCGGAGCTGACGCCGCCGGGCGCCAAAAGGAAGAATCGCGGCAACCCGATATTGATCTGAGCCGTGGGCTTCAACCACATGCTAAAGGTGAAATTGGTGATCGTGCCGAAGTTAATCAAGGCATTGTCCGTGGCGGAAGCGAGCGGACCAAGGTCGCTGGGAATCGCCGAGGAAAAATCCAAGGCGCGGCCGGAGCCATAAACCCCCGAGCCAATGGCGCCATGATAGTCCGCGGCAATGCCATTGCTGTTTACCAGATTCAAATTTACTCCTGCCACTGAGTCCGCAGTGGTCGTGCCGGTATCTTCAAACGCGAATTTCAACCGCTCGGCCACAACCGTCAGGGTTGCCGCTTGCGAGGCTTCGGAACCGCAACCGCCAATGACCATGACGCGATACTGAATCCCGCTGTTCGCAAAGGTAACCGGCGGCGTGGTGTAACTGGCCGAGGTTTCCGAGGACAAGTCGGTCCAATTGGTTCCCTGATCGAGGCTGTACTGCCACAGATAGGACAATACCGAACCGCTGGTGGCGACCGAGAATGTGGCGGTCGAACCATCCAGCGCGGTCTGGCTTTCCGGCTGGGTCACGATGGAAAACGGCGCCCCGGCCTGGATGGTGGCGCTGACCTCGGTCGAGGCGATACTGGCTGTAAAGCTGTTTGTCGCGACGATTTTATAATAATACGTGGATCCGGCCGACACGCTGGTATCCACAAAACTGTTGGTGGCCGCAGTGGCAAAATCCGTTTCCGCGCCCGACGACGTCGAACGTTGAATGATATAGCCCGTCGCATTGTTCACCGCCGACCAGGTCAGGGCAGCCTGGCCACAGGGATTCAACTGGACATCGGTCGGCGCGGGAAGAATCAAGGCCTCCACCCGAACTGTGTTGATGAAATTGCTGCTGGCCGATCCCGTGTAAAAACGCACGTCATCCATCCACCCATCGAACGGCCGGTTCTGGCCGAGGTAATTGCCCAGCATCAAGCTGAACGCGCTGCCCACATTGACCGGGCTGACGGCCGCCGCTTTGGTGCCCAGCGGAGTGAGTGCACCGGTTTGCGAGCCGATGTAGAACTGCACATTGGTCCCGTCCCACGTTGCCGCCAAAAATGTCCACTGGCCGGTCGGAATCGAGGTGCTGGAGGACAGATAGGAGCCCGTATTGATATAGTTTTGGACCGTGGTGCCACTGTTCAACAGCGCCAAACTGTTGGCCACACCACTGCCTGTTGTCCCGTCGGCGCCCAAGACGAAAAATCGTGGCAGGCCGTTGCCGACAGAGGTGGCCGGCTTGATCCAGAGCGTCAGCGTGTAATTACTGATCGTTCCGAAATTAATCGTCGAATTGCCGGTGGTGGACGCCACGGGACTGGCGGCGCTGGGAGTGGCGGAAGAAAAATCCAGGGAACGACCATAGCCATAAACGCCCGAACCATTGGTGCCATGGTAATCGGTGGCCGCTCCGGAGGAATTCACCAAGTTTAAGGATACGCCCGCCACAGAATCGGTGGTCGTTGTCCCGCTATCCTCAAATCCGAATTTCATGCGCAATGTCTGCCCAAAAAGCGTTTCCGCAGAAATCAGACAGCACAGAGCCGCGGCCAACAGAGTTACAGGGATGAGTTTGTTTGGAGTTTTCATGGCAGTTCGATTGTGGGTCTAAGACTAGCCAGACCAAAGGCGGTGTCATCTCGCCTGTTCAGGCGATACAATCAGAACCGCACAATCCTGCCCACGCTCCGCGTAAACCGCTGCGGAACCACAGATTCAGCTTCCAGTCAGCCCAGAGGGCCGATGAAGCCGACCGGCAGATCGAAGATTACTTGCGAGCGGACGCTCCCGGAGCTTTGGAGAAAGCGTTCTTAACCAGACCGCGATCTTTGGTTTCCACAGTCCATTGGTCCAGAACGCCACGAAGCTTCTTCAGCACTGCCTGGTTCGCCGGGTCGGTGGAAGCGGCGAGGTTGTGAATCTCATCCGGATCGTTCTCCAGATCATAGAGTTCTTCCTCCGGCATGCGCGGCTGGCAAAGAACATCCTGCGCCGGCGTCAGCTTGCCGGCGGCATGCAGTTCTTTCAGGAGATTCCAAACCGGATATTGCAATTCCTTGTAATGGTTGGTCGCCAGGAACGGCACTTCCGGCATAAAATTGTGAATGTATCGATAATGCGCATCCCGCACCGCGCGAATGCACATCACGGTTTCGTCACACCGGTCACGCGCACTGAAAATATAGTCACGCGGAGCTTCGGCGCGATCGCCCAGAAAAATCCGTCCCTGCATGTGTGCCGGCTTTTTCGCGCCCGCAAGAGCCAGCATGGTGGGCGCAAAATCAATCCCGTCCACGAAACGATCGTCGAGCTTCCCGGGTTTGATCTGGCTTGGAGGCGTGAAGTTTTTCGGCCAGCGAATGATCAGTGGCAGGTGCCCGCCTTCTTCATAGCAGACCTGTTTGGCGCGCGCCAACGCCGCACCGTTGTCGCCAAAGAACATGACGATGGTGTTGTCCGCCAGACCATCGTCGGAGAGTTGCTTCAGCACCCGACCGATCTCGCGGTCCAGTTGCCGGGCGGAATCGAGGTAGCGCGCCATGTCCCGGCGCGTGACGGGATGATCGGGATAATACGGCGGCAGGACGACCTTGGCCGGATCAGCCTCAGTGGGCGCGTGAAACGGACGATGCGTCTCATTAAAATTAACCTGCGCATAAAACGGCTGGTGCGTTTTCAAATCGCTCCAATCCTTGGAATCAAACGGGTTCCTGGACCGAAAATTCCAATCCATCTTGCCGGTGCCTTTAACGCCCACCCCTTCGGGAAAGGTGACAATGTTCGCCGTGAAATAACCGGCATCGCGCAACCAGTCGGTCAGCACCCGAACCCCGGCCGGCAACGGCTTTTTGTTCTCGGTGCGATGATTGTGCGCGCCAATGCTCGTCGCATACATGCCGGTCATGAACGAACTGCGACTGGGCGAACAGACGTTGCCGACGTAAGCGTGCGTGTAGCGAACACCCTCGCTCGCCAGTCGATCCAGATTCGGCGTCAGCGCTTCCGGAGTGCCTGAGCTGCTGAGCGCTTCGGGCCCAATGTCTTCGCCGATGAGCCAGAGAATATTCGGGTGTTTCAGATTCGCAGCCGTCGCCGCCGAAACAGACAGTCCCGCCACGGACATCGCCATCAAGATGGGATAAAACAGTTTTTTCATAAATTGAGACAAGCCAAACCCACTGCGGGTTGATTCAAGGGAAAGAATGCCGCACCGGATTTGACACCAGCGGGCGCAGGACTGGGCGTTGGGCCCTTCAGCCAGCCAAGCGAAGTGAGAAACGTGTCGGCTTCAAACAAGGTTTTGGACAGGTAAGGTTCGCGGTTGAAGAAACCGTGTCCCTGGCCTTCATAGAAAAACGCGTCGCAACGAACGCCGACTCGCTTCATTGCGGCCTGGAAGGTCTCAACGGTCTTGACCGGAATCAGCTTGTCCTTGGTGCCCAGAAAAACAATCGCGGGCGGCGCGTTGGAAGTGATGTTTTGTGCCGGAGAAAATTCCTTGTAACGGTCGCCCACACGTTCGTGTCCGTAGCCGCCGGGACCGTTATCGAACACCGGATTGAACAACACCAGCGCGTTGGCTTTGGGCGAAACGGCTTTGTCATCCTGCGGATCGTCAAAGCCGTCCATGATTCCAACAAACGCCGCCAAATGGCCTCCGGCTGAACCGCCGCCAGCGGCAATGCGTTGCGGATCGATGCCCAACTGCCTGGCGTGCGAGCGCACCCAACGCATGGCGGACTTGGCGTCCTGAATGCAAATGGTCGGTGGCGCTTTTGTGTTCCTGGCCAACAGCCGATATTCCACCAGCACCGACACCATGCCGCGCGAAGCGAAATACTCCGCTTCCGGATTCATTGCGGTCGGCGTGCCCGCAACAAAACCGCCGCCGTGGAACAGCACGATGGCCGGTCGTTGATCCGCCGCTTTCCAACCGCCGGGCTTGTTCACGAACAATTGAAGCGCCCGGCCATTTACCGTTTTGTAAACGCTCGGCTCGCCTATCGGCGCGGCGGTCGCGGTCACACAAATCCAGCTCGTGGCAATCAGCCCCGCCAAGAGAGCGTTCATCTTCAATTTCATGGGCAATGTTCTACTCTTGCAGTTGCGCCGGTCAGTTCTTGGCGGCGGCGTGTGCGGCCGGTTTTGCTTTTTTTGCGGGTGGATAAATCTCCACGTCGCCCGTGTTTGGTTGCGGCCGGCCCGGCGTGCTGCGGCCATTGGCGATTTCCTGTTTGAGCAGCCTGGTCAAGCGCGCCACCACATCCGGGTGCTGCGCCTGAACGTTGTTGGTTTCGCCGATGTCCTTGGACAAATCGTACAGTTGAACTGTCGGCAGAGTCTTCTCTTCAGGACTGCCGGGCTTGGGATTGCTCCAACCGCCGGACCCGGGGCAGAATTCCAATTTCCAGTTGCCCTCGCGAATCGCGAACGCGCCATAAATCGCGCTGTGCACAATGTCGTCACGCAACGGCTTTTTGGCCTTGCCGAGCAATGCCGGCAAGATACTCACGCTATCTTCCGCCATGGTGTCGGGAAGTTTTTTGCCGAGAAGATCGGCGCAGGTGGCGAACAGATCGCTCAAGCAGACAACCTGATCACTCGTCGTGCCGGCTTTCACACGCGCCGGCCAGCGAACCAGAAACGGAATGCGATGACCGCCGTCCCAGATATCCGCTTTGGTGCCGCGAAAGTGGTAACTGGGATTATGCCCCTTGGCCAGCAGCTCGGGATATTCGGCCGAAGGCGAACAGCCGTTGTCGCTGGCCATCATCACCAGCGTGTTTTCCGCCACGCCTTGTTTTTCGAGTGCGTCGAGCACCCGTCCCACCGTGTCGTCGGTCTGCATGACGAAATCCGCGTAGGCGTTCAAACCGCTTTTGCCCTGCCATTCCTTGCTGGGAACAATCGGGGTGTGCGGCGAAGTCAAAGGCAGATAAAGGAAGAACGGTTTGCCCTGCTTGGCGGCGGCGGCGTGCCGGCCAATGTATTCAACCGCCTTGCCGGTCAGCGTCGGCAAGACTTCTTCAAAAGCGAAATCATCGGCAATCGGACCGGCACGATGATAAGCCGGATTGTCCATCTCAGGCGTCGTCCTGATCGGCACGCTGGTGACATGGTCATTCTCGATGTAAGCGTATGGGGGCATGTCGAGCGAAGCGCTGATGCCAAAATAATAATCAAACCCCGCGGTGGTCGGCCCGCCCGCGATCGGCTGGGTGAAATCAATCTTCTTGGGATTGCCTGAACTGCCGGGAGCGCTGCCGTCATTTTGCGGCCAGTTGAGGCCTAAATGCCATTTCCCAATCACCGCGGTCGTGTAGCCCTGCTGCTTCAGAAAGGCGGCGACGGTCACGCGATTTGTCTCGATCAGGCGCGGAGAATAGCCGCCCAACACGCCGCGTTTCATCGAGGAACGCCAATTATAGCGGCCGGTCAGAATGCTGTAGCGACTCGGCGTGCAGACGGCTGAACTGGAATGCGCGTCGGTGAAGATCATTCCGCCCTTGCCGAGGCGATCCATGTTGGGCGTGGCGATTTTCCCCTCAGGATTCAGGCAGTGAACGTCGCCATATCCCAAGTCGTCGCAGAGAATGTAAATGATGTTCGGTGACGTCGCCGCGCGGGCGTCTGACGCAAGAATTCCCACCAGCAGAGTAAGACACGCGAAGACATTTCGTTTCAGCATTTGCATGGGCACAGAATGGAACAAGGCACCGCCGAGAGCCATCCCATCTTTGGGGGACTAAATTCATTTCTGCACAGCCGCAGACACCTGGGACTCGGGAAATTCCAGCAGGTCTGGCTCCCCCAAACATGTGATACGATCCAAGTGCCGGGGTTGTTACGGTAAGATCGTAGCCTCTACCTTTGTTGAGACTCCAAAGATGACAAACACCTCTCTGTCGGCTCCGATGGTTATGAAAGTAAAATTCCTTACTCTGCTTGCCAGCATGCTGGTGGCAATCCCCGCCGGTGCCGAAACCTTCGTCAACGTGGACATCACCGGAAATCCGTCGGCCTATAATCCCTCGGTCAGCGGCATGGCGGGCGTGATCGGGAAAGGCAGCGGCGTCACCTGGAATGCGGTTGGCGATACGGCGCTGCACTCAAATCTGCGGGACGAAAATGGCGTCGATACGGGCATCAGCTTCCAGTTGACCGGCCATCTCGTGACGACCGTTGCCGAAAATGATGCGGCGGGCACCTTTCGAATTGCCGCCGCCGGGAGCGGTGGTTTTTTTCAGTCGTATGCCTTTCTCCAAAACAGTGGCACGCCAGGCAGTCCCGATTCCAGCAGCTTTGAGATCGGCGGTTTCAGTGCGGCGGACAAGGCGAATATTTATTGCTACGCCACCTGGGATTTCGGCGATGCCGGCTCGGAGTTCCGATTGAGCAGTGACGGCGGCGCAACCTGGACTCCGTGGAAACTGGCCAACGGAATTCCGAGCGTTGCCACGGCTTCATTTTTTGAAGGGAACAGCTACGTGGTTTTCACCAACATGACCGCGCCTGCGAACGGCATTATTCTCGGTGAATGGAAAACGACGCTCGCGGGCGGCAGCGCTTACAACCGCGGGCCGTTCAACGCGGTTCAAGTTCATTTGAATCCTGTGCCGCAGAAACCGCCCGTTCCCACCGCGCTGTTGCACCGCAAAATGTATGTGATTCTGCTCGGCGGCCAATCCAACGCAGTCGGCTGGGGTTATCAGCAATACCTGCTGGACACCGGCAATCCGCTGGCCGATCCGCAAGCCGACGTCCTGTTTTATACGCAATGGGGCGTATTGTTTCCCAATACTCTGACCAACCTTCAATCCGGTTCCGGACAATACCGTTTCGATCCGCCCTACGCCGGCGGTGACTTGCAATATCCGGCTTTGACCAATGCGCCGATCAGTCGATTCGGCCCGGAATTGGGTCTGGGTCGCAGCGTTCGGGATCGCATTACTATTCCCGGTTCAAAAGTGGCGGTGATTAAATACGCGATTCAAGGCACGAGCCTTTATCAGGATTGGCTCCCGGACGGAACCGCCACTCGCACGACCGACGGCCCGAATTATCAAGCCTTTCAAACCACGGTAGCGGCTGGGCTGGCGGCGCTGACCAATCAGTATCCGGATTATGAAATTGAAATTCTCGGAATGGCCTGGGTTCAGGGCGAAGCGGACGCCGTGGAAGCCTTGAGTGCCGCAAACAATTACGCCACGAACCTGACCCGGTTCGTCGCCGACGCCCGCGCGACTTTCGGCACCAACCTGGTTTTCGCGCTTTCTAAACTGTCGCCGAATCAGGAGATCGGCGGCTATTACACAACCGTGCGGGCGGCGCAACAGACAGTCGCCGACAATGTTCCCAAGGTTGTAGCCACGGAAACGATCGGCACCAATTATCTGGGAGCGACCGGTTACGAAGAAACATCCATTCATTTTCTCTCCTCGTCGCTGCTGCAAATCGGACGCGATCTGGGAAACGCGATTGTCAGCGCCAGCGGGTTGGATGCGGATGAAGACGGCTTGCCGGACGCGTGGGAGAACAGCTATGCGCCGGGCATGGCGGGCTTGGGGAATTCGCCACAAGCCGATTACGACGGCGATGGGCTTACCGATCTTCAGGAATTCCAGATCGGCACCAACCCGGTTGATCCCGCGGATCGCCTCGATTTGTCCCTCGCTTCAAATGGGATCGCGCGTTGGTCGGCCAAAAAGGATGTTCGCTATCACACGATGATCTCCTCGAATCTCACCAGCTGGGCGGAATTCGGCGATCCGGTTTTGCTGAGAAGCAGCAACAGCACGGTTCAAGTGGATTTCTCGCCCTACATAGCGACCAGCCGGGCGGCGTTCTTCAGGATTGAAGTCCGCTGATCCGGGCGCCGCGACGTTGCCTTACCAACCCAGATGCGAAATACGCAGGGCGTTGTTGCTGGCGCCTGAGCCCACCACATCAGCGCTCTGGATGGTGGTGAAAACATAACCCAGCGTATCCTGCAGGTGCGTGGCATCGTTCAGCACCAGCAACGATTGATTGCCGTTGGCGCAGTGAAGCACCGCGCTTTTCAAAGCGCTTTCGACCGTTGACGTGGCCTCGCCCAATTCGCCGAGAAAGACCGCCGCCCTGGCGAGCACGAGCGCGTTGGTTTCCGTGGGAATCAAATTGGCAACGGTCGGTTGTAGCGCGCTGGCATGGGTGCCGAACGCCGCGGCAACGGTGAGCGCCCAATAACGGTCCAGCGGATCCGCGGAGGCGAGATGTGATTGCAGCGCAGCCGCGACGTTCGCATAGGAATTCAACATCAGGTCAGCGATATCCCGATAGCGCTTGAGGCGCGCCTGATTTGTCCGCCCATAAATTTCCGGTTCAGCGGTGCCGCCTTCCTGAATGAAAACCGCCTCGGGAATCAAGCCCACATCCGGCATTGCCGTGAGGTGCTGATACAAGTTCGTGCGCAACCCGCTCAACATCGTCGCATACGTGGGATTGCCCGCCAGATTGTTCGTTTCAAACGGGTCGTTCGCCAGATCATAAAGCTCCTCGGCTTGGCGCGGTTTGAAAAACCGGCTTTGCGCTGCGTTCAACTGGCCGTCGTCATACATCTGCTTCCATTCCTTCTGCGCTTCCATGCCGTACCGGTAATTGTTGTAGAGCGCATACGGATAAAACGGTTCGTAGTGACGGATGTATTTGAAACTGCCCTGCTGCAGGCTGCGGCAGAGATTATACATTTCATCGAATCGATCCGTGCTCGCGAACGCCTCCGTTTTCGCATTGATCCTTTCCAGCGTCACGCCGGGACCGAGAAACGGTTTTCCATCCATCTCCTTGGGCACGCCCAGGCCAACCAGATTCATGATGGTCGGGCCAAGATCGGTAAAATTCACAAAGCCGTCCACACGTCCCGTCGCCGAAACAGGCGCGAGATGTTTCCAGTTTTTGGGAACGTAAACCACGAGCGGCACGTGCAGGCCGGTATTGACGATGTAACCTTTGCTTCCAGCCACCACGCCGCCGTTGTCACCGATGAAGAAAATGAACGTATCGTCCAAAAGCCCGTCGGCTTGCAACGCACTGACAAGTTGGCCCAGCTCGCCATCCACGGCTTTGATCTTGTCGTCGTAAGTGGCGTAGGTGTTGCGAAACACGGCGGTGTCGGGATGAATCGGATACAAGTGAACGGAGTTCGTGTCGGTAACGGGATTTGAAATCTGCGCCGGCGATCGAATCGATGATTCATGGGAAGTCATGCTCGTTCGCACATGATAAAACGGCGTGGACGCCGAGGGCCGATTGCGCCAGCCGAATTCCGGAGCGGCCGCATCATCCCACGCACCGGCATAAGCGATGTTCTCATCGGACTTGGTGGAACTGGTCGTGTAATAACCCGCGTTGCGTAGATACGCCGGAAACGGCAACAAGCCGTTCGGGAGTTTCACCTTTTGCAGCGCGCGATGCCACTGAACGCCGATGCGCGTCGGCTCGCAGCCGGAAATGATTGTCGAGCGCGCGGCAGAGCAGACCGCCACATTGCAAAACGCATTGTTAAAAATCAGCCCGGAACTGGCCAGGCTTGCGAGGTTCGGAGTCGCGACGCCATAGACGGGATCAAAGAGATCGAACCAATGCTTGCTGCAATCCTCAGCGAGGAACACAACCACGTTAGGCTGCGTCCTTGCGGGAGCAGAAGCCGTAGCGATCCGAAAAAAGCTCTCGGGCTTGTCGCTGCGAACCAACAGGTCGGCGGTCGTTTTGCCGGAGAGCGCAAACCGATTCGTCCATGCGCCGTTCGCCAGCGCGTTGTTCTCCTGCACGAGCGTCGTCGCGCCAAGCGGGAGATTGCTCAAGTGGAAAAACAGATCGCCCGCGGGATCGAAGCTGAGGGTTTGAGTCGCTGGCGCGGGCGGTTCCGGATTCGCAACGATTTGAAGCGCATTGAACGGACCGCGATGATGAATGCTGCCGCCGGCGGTCGTCGTCTTCCACTCACCGCGAATGGTTCCGTCGGTGTGGACGGCGATGTTGTTAAAGACGACATAACTGTGACCTTCGGAAAATGCGGCCGCCGATCCGTGCGGAACTCCATTCGCCAGCAACCACGGCGTCCAGGTGGCACCGCCATCACTGCTCACGCGGAACTCGGAGCCGTCATCCGAAAAATTCCAGGTCGCGTAAAAATA
>JBQCEJ010000447.1:0-8932 GCA_051960355.1 Verrucomicrobiota bacterium
ACAGGCTGGCCAGGAGATGCTGGCCAACGTAAGCCGCCCAATCGGGTTGACCATACAAATGTTCATGCGCGGGAAGTCGTCGGAATACGAACGCACTGAGCAGGAAAAAGAAGGCCAGTTGAATGATGTAGGGCGGCTCCAGCCGGGTAATCCGCCGGAGGAAGTATCCGCGCAAGGTCACAGGCGTCCCACCCTGAAGAAATTGCCTCGCAAAGGGCAGCGCCAGAATAAACCCGCTGATCGCAAAGAACAGTTGAACGCCATTTGAGCCGGCTTCAAACAGCCGATTGGTAAAGCCTTCCATCCCTTCCCTGCTCTCCAGGGTTACCCCTAAATGGTAGGAGCCAATCATCCTGACATGAAAAGCAATCACCGCAAGGATGGCGACGCAACGCAGGCCGTCCACTTGGGGCAAAAACGTCCTTCCGGGCGTCGTGATGCGGGAAAATTGGCTAAATCCGGAACGGTTCACTCTTTCTGATGGATGCAGCGGGCACCAACCCGCGAGAGCAGCCCGCATAATACAGCCGAGTGCCGCAAGTTCAGCTCGATACGCGAGTTCCTGGCTTTCTCAAAACCAGAAAAGCATAAGAAGGCGCGAGCTTCTGGAAGAGATTCACCCGGTGATAGCGATAATTCCAAATGGTGAGCTTGCACATCATCTGGTCGAGGGCGATCCAGAACCGGGAATTGTAAGTGTCCACGCCCCCGCGATCCCGCACGTGGCGCAACGGAGGAAATTCAAAAATCGTTTCCTTGATTCCTTCAAATCCCGATTCGACGAGCTTCCGCTGCAACCAGTCTCGGGGGAATCCCCGCTCGCAGGGCGCCAACCCTGCTTTGCGCGCTTTGTGCCATGGGCCTAGAGTGGTCAGCGGTTCTTTGATGATGCAGATGCCACCAGGTTTCAGTACCCGGAACAATTCCCCAATGACATGAGAAACATTGGGGATGTGATGAAGGACTGCTACGTTGACAGTTGTATCAAAGAAATCGTTCGGAAACGAAAGGGTTCCGTCCACCTGCGCCTTTACGTAAGTCGTCGTGGCATCGTTCTTAAAATAACCTTCGGCAGATTCCACAATCCAGAGGTGCTCGATGTAGCTGCGCACTGGACGGAATTCCTCGCCGTTGCCGCTGCCCAAGCCTAGCACTTTCCCCAAGGTACTGCGCCCGCGCAATGCCCACCGATAGCCAAATTGCCAATGCAAACGATCATTGACGGGCATCCGCTTACGGCCTTCATCGTAGATTTCAAAGCAGGCATTTTCTTCCATGCTATACCACTCGCGAATTTCTTCGATGCTGAAGTCATCGCCAAAGAGTTTGCGCCCAGAGTAGTAATCGGCAAGCGATTCCTCCGTTTGTTTGCGCAATCGGGAATGTAAACGAACCGGATTAGGATCAGAATGCTTCATTAGTTATTCGAAGGATGGCTTATAGGATCAGCTTCGACGCGCATCAACGACCAACCTTTGCAAAAGATCGGATCGGAACTGAAGCGACGTTGGTCAGCCTATTGTTGGCAGCCCAGTGTTCCAAGGAAAAATCACTAATTTCCGGTCGGACCGCTTTCTTCACGACGACCCAGTGCGCATCCGGTGGTAGGGACCCGGATTTGAACTTGCCAGTTTTAAGATAACTCCGGCGTCTCAGGTGATTCCTAACCGCTCCCCCACTACAGCGGCCGACTTGCCGCTGTTGAATCAGTTCCGGACCGCCTCACCACGAACACAAATTCATTCATGCTCTGCATTGAGGTAGAACAATTGCTTGTCCGGCAGATATTCATAGTGCTCGCCAAAATAGCGGTTAAATATCATGCGGAACGTATTCACCGGCGTCATTCCGTCATAAATCCAATCGTCGGAGGCGCCGGGAAGATGAAGCGCGTTCAGGATGGTGGTGGACTCTTCTCTGCGATTTTCAATTGGAAGATGCCGAAACCCGTGGTCACCTTGAACAATGATGATAGGTGGTGTTTTCGAATTTTTTATGATTTCAGAAACAACATTCGTCAAAAGGCTGTTTTCAAAAATCAACTGGTCCAGGTAATCTTCCTTTCTCACAGTGCTCGCGTTCATTCCACGTTTGACTCGATTACCGTTGCGATCGAAGAAAAACGGCTCGTGCGGCATCATCAAGTGAGCATAGACAAATCTCGGCTGTTCGATTTTCTCCCTGGGTATTTTCGACAGGAGCGACACAATTTTCAGGTTCGTATCGCCGAACCTGGTTCTCGTCCGATAGCTGTTCAAATACCCGGCCGCCGTTTTGGTCATGAGGAATTCGCCGAACGTGGTGCTGCCTATGATGGGAAACATGTAAAAGCGCGGTTCTCCCGCCGTCGCGAAAAGAGACAGTGCCGTTATCTTGTAACCGGATGCTTTGAAACGGGCAGGCACTTCGGCGGTTTCAATCACGTGACATAAGTATTTAACCCTCTCCGGAAGCGTCGCCGTGGGGGCGAGCCTCGGTGGATAATCCATGTTAAGAGAAGTTGCCAGACAGCGCGGCGTAAAATCCCCATTCCCCTGCGCGTTCTTCACGACACGAAACCCCTCTCGCGTCAAAGAATCAACGAAAGCTGAATTGTCAAAGTTCCAATATTTCTGGAGGCTTTCAGAACTGGTATATGCATCCGTCAGAATGTAGTAAACATCAGGCGGGTTGGGTGGCAGTTGGAGAGGTACGTGCGCCTTTGGTCCAACCGGCACACCCGGCACCGGCGAAGTCATTATCAACTGCCCAATCGTAACGGCGATCATCGCGGTCGAAACCGCATTCAGGTATCGGTTCAGAATGAGGAAACTCCGTCGCGAGCGAATCACCCCCAGGACAGAACCACCCAGAGGCACGCCACAGCGACCAGCATGTATCGTAATCGGGTGAATGCGAAACAGGGCGTATCTGAGAGCAGCTTTTCAAGCTGCATTCGAATGTCCCCGAAAAAAAAGAAGAGCACAGTAAAGATACTGACCAGAACAGCAGATTTGAAACGATCTGGATAAAACCGTTGAATCAGAAGCTGCCCTGCCCAAATCAGTCCCAATGTGGGAACCAGATACTGGACAAGTTCTACCGCGCTGCAGAAGGGATAAATTTGCTGAAACGAGGTGAGCACGTACAGCCCACCCAGCAAAACCGGATGCAACGGCAGATCCTTGAGACTCAGCTTTCTTTTCTTCTCATCAGATAAAGAACCCGATTGGAGTCCTGCACCTGTGTTGATTTCAGGATTTCGAAGCATTGATTGAACTGTTTCTCAAAGTTTTCCCGGGTGTAATCCCCAAAAATATCTTCCCGCACCTGTAAAAGCTTTTGCGCGTTAGAATCATCTTTCGGGACGAATTCGATAACAAGCCACGTTGACAGGCGTGAAAAGAAATCTCTCACCTTGCACAGAGGCAGGTTGTTTCCAATGGCCAGGTGGTGAATCACCGCCAAGGCAAAAACCATTTCCGGATTGGCGCGTTCCACCCAACTCATGCGCTCGCGGTGCTCCCAACCCAAGGCTGGGCTCGGATTGGTCAGCTCCATCACCAGTGGCAAGAGGCGCGATTCGTTTTTCTTTCGCCCCTCCAGATAATTGATTTCGACGCAGTCGGGATCGCCATCGAAAGAAAAGGTGTCCGCGCCGCTGGCAGCGGCAAGCCGGCTGAATAATCCGGTATTAGCGCCCAGATCCCAAACCGTTTTGGGCCGAGCGATTCCCAGATATTCCGCGACAATCTGCTTTTTGTGCTCCACGTACTTCCCGCCCGTGACCGTGGACTCGTAGTAGTCTGCCCAGACATTCTTTGGGGGAACCCAGTTCAATTTGTTCACCGCCGATTCGAGACTTTGAACCGTTCCATGCAATGACGAAAGGCGATAGCTGGGCTGCTCGGCACGCTGGACAGGTTTTCGATCGAATCTCTTTTCGCTAGCCGCATGGAGATGCAAGTGAACGAGAAGCCAGAAATTCATTCGGCTCCGCAATGGCAGCAGTTTGCTGGCAAGCGCAAGGGGCAGACCATCCAAGTGCGCTCGCAGCATCTGATTCAACCGCGCATCCCGATAACTCATCAGCGCCAGCGGCGCCAAAAAATGCCGGCAAAACTGCGCGTAGGCTATCCATGGCTGAAGTTTCAGTTTCTCGAACGAAAGGGTGTCAATCAGCATGGGCTTTCCATCCACAAATTGGATGTTGAAAGCCGACGCATCTTTTAGAGTCATGCCGCACTCAAGCGCCATCCGCTGAATTTCCAGCGTGGTCACGGCCGCATCCTTGAGCTGGCTGAAACTCCATTCGTACGGATACGAAATGAAGGACAGTTGACGCGGTTTCAGAACTTTGAATGCGCCTTGGAAACTGTGGCTCTCAATCTCCTCATGCGGGATGAGCAGCCCTTTCTCGGTCAGGGCGCGATACAGTCCCGAGGAAAAGAGTTGCTGGTAATTTTCTGAATACGAAGGCTGCACGATGCGGATGAATTGCCCATTTTCTTTGGCAACAAACCCGCTAGGGTCTCGAAACGACGCCCCGGAAACACCATCCAAAATCATTGAACAATGGGTTTGGTTTCAGACTGAACTTTGTTGACGGGATCAACAGGCGGTTTCGGAAGATCTCTTTTGAACCAGCTTAGAAGCTTGCGTTTTATTGCTGAAAAAAAGAAAACGACCGTGGTCATACCTGCAATCAGCAGTTGGAATAAATAATTGCTGCTGCCGGGATCGATGTAAGCCAAACAATGTGCAGCCATAGAGATGCGGAGATTAGCAGCGAAGTTGATATTTCCAAGAGGAAATTTAAAGCTCTCCGTAAATCTACGACCCAGTCGAAGTGATGCACTATTGGTTGCGCTCGCCGCACCAAAAATTGTTTATGTTTCAGATTGTCTCCCCCCACGAGTTGACGGACTCTTAGGTTCAGTTCACCTGTAGAACACTCCTTCGGGGGTTCCCTACCTGCCGTTCGATGGTTCAGCATGTAAGTTGGTCAGTATGAAAACCCGACTCTTCCTAGAGTTCTTGCTCTTTTGGATAATCCCCTGCGCCCTATCGGCGGCCGAAACGGTGGTCGCACAAGATGAGCCTGGGCTGGAGGGCTCTGCGGTGCCGAACGACCCACCGTTTTCCATCGTGCTCATTCCTGACTCACAGCACGTCATCGATACGTATCAAACCAACCGCTGGAAAAACACAATTCTCTGGATCGAAACCAATCGTGCCGCCCTAAACCTCGCCGCCGCCATTCACGTCGGCGACTGCGTGGACGACGTAAACACCAATTCCCAATGGGCCATGTTGATGGAAGGGCTCAACCTGAACACCAATACGCCGCTCGTGATCAACGAGGGCAACCACGACATCGATACGCCCTTCAATCCACGACGTCACACCCAATTCAACGCCCGGATCACCCGGGAATTCTATACCAACAAGAGCTGGTTCAGCGGCGGATTTTACACCAACACGGAACAGCAGAACATGTATCTGCTGGTCACCAACGGCAGCACTAAGCTCCTTATCTTTGCTTTCGAGCTGCAGATTCCGGCGGTTTATTGCGACTGGGCAACGAACATCTGTGCCCAGTATCCCGATCACCAGGTCATCTTCAGCACCCACCTTTTTTTGCAGAATGACGGAACCAAATATCCGGTTGCCGACCTGCAGTTTCCCAGCTCCCTCAGCGCCGTTGAGATTTGGAACCGAGTCAAACGAGTGAAAAATCTGAGGCTCTTTGCCTCCGGCCATTACATCTGCACCCCCACTGTAGCTCGCAGTTTCGACGTGGGCACGGCGGGCAATTGGGTGGACGAAATCATGGTCAATTGGCAATGCATCAATGATGCGGGTGGCCCCGTTTCAAAGTTGATGGTGCTGACGTTTCACCCGGGCAACGACAGCATCGCTACCAAAGTTTATGACGTGGGCGCCGGCGCGTATGAGGGCCGGCTCGGCCTGTCCTATCCCCCACAATCCGCTCAGTATCTCACCTTCAGTTCCTCCGCCACACAGGGCACCGTCGGTTTCAATCAAACCGGCACATTGGCCGGCGCTGGAAACGGCATGGGACATCTCATCACCAGTTCCAATGCGTACCCGGCTGGCAGCATCGCCCCCTACTATCTCACCGGCCGGGAACGGCCGCCGCAAACAACGTCAGTTGACGCCACGGCACAGGCCAGTGCAGTGGCTGGCTTTTCCAACTTCACGGCGGCGGTGCAGTCCTTGGGCCTGGTGCTGGGTGATTTCAAGTTCAACTATGGTCAACGCGGGACGAACTACACCCAGACGTGGAACCTTGAGACCGATACATTCGACACTGATTATTGGCTCAGCCCGGCTTCAACCGTTGAGGAGCGTGTGTATCGCGCCCAACCGGATCAGGTTGAAATGCTGATCACGTATCAAAATACGCCGTGGATTTACCTGAGCTATTCACCCCTTTTCTGGACGGTGGATTACACCTCTGTCAGCGCGCTGGATGACGTCACCAAATGCTTCAGCAATCCGATGCGAGCGACGCCGGCGAGCAATTTGAGCGGCGCGGCACTAGCCACAGCCCAGGCATTTCTCCAGGATCTTGGCAATGGTGGATTTTTACAGGCGAGGTTTGATGGCATTCAGCCAGCCGCCCAACAGACCTTCCTTAAGGGTTTCGAGGGTGGCAACTACAGTTTCACCGGCAAGCTGCAACTCGTCTCGGTTCCGACGCTTCGGATGAGCCCGCAAACCAATGGATTGGCTCTGACTTGGGACGCCTCGTGGGATGGCTACCAACTGCAAACCAGCAGTTCGTTTGATGGCCCTTGGCGACGCGTCGGAACCACTGTCAATCGGATGATCATCACGCCTTCAGAACAGATACGCCTCTTCCGTTTGCACACGCGGTTTTAACAGCACTCGAATCGAGTCAAAAACGCCCACCCGCACGCGGGTTTCATTAAGGTGTGGGCCTGAGATTCCCGGTATTCAAGCGATTTCCATGAAACTTCGGCCAGGGACTCGCAGCCAATGGAACACGACCATTGAACGCTTTGAGGAAATGGTCCCTGCCGACAACGTAAAGGGTCCCATCGGGAGCCACCGCTGGTGAAGCCTCGGTCGGAGGATCGAGGTAGTAGGACCAAATCGGCTTTCCGGTTGCATCCAGGTTTATCAAATCGCGAAACGGCGACGACACCAAAACGGTATTGTCCGCGAGGGCCGTTAGAGAAGAACGGAGCGGCTCGGAAATCGGGAGCTGCCAGTTCTTTTTGCCTTCGGGACTGATCGCCCAGACCGAATTTTTCACCCCGACATAAATCGCTCCGTCCGCGCCAATCACGGGAGACGAACGCGTCGCTCCACCGGTGTGCAGACGCCACCGCAAAGCGCCACCGGCATTCAACGCATAAAGGTAACCATCCACCGACGTGAAGTAGATCACGCCTTCGCCATTGAGTGCGGGAGAGGAGATGATCGGGCCACCCGTTTTGAATTCCCAACGCTTTGCGCCATCGGGAGCCAACGCGTAGAAGTTCATGTCATGCGAGCCAAAGTAAACCGCGCCCTCCGCGTCGATGGCCGGTGAGGACTCAATTTCGCCCTTCGTCTGGAACTTCCATTTCAGGGTTCCATCGGGATGGAGCGCATAGAAGAACTTGTCCCACGACCCGAAATAAATCGTCCCATCAGATGCCAAGGCGGGAGAGGAATCGATCCAGCCTTGGACCGAAAAGCTCCAACGTTTTTTGCCTTCGGCGGTCACGGCGTACAGATTTCTGTCCCGACAGCCGAAATAGAGCGTTCCGTCGCTGCCGATGGCCGGAGGCGACCGTATCTCCGCATCCGTTTTGAAGGACCATTTGATTTCCCCTTGGGTATTCACCGCCAGTAGCTTTTCATCAAATCCACCGAGATAAACCGTGCCATCGTCGCCAATGGCCGGACACACATCCACCCAGCGGGAGAGCTTGGTTGACCACAACAGTGCGGGGGCAGTTTGCGAGTTGGCATCAGCCAAAGCGCACGCGGCCGATAAGCCCAGCAGCAGCCCGATCCAGCCACTGGATCGTCCTCGCCCAAAAACAAAACAGCTCATCGGAACAGATTCACAGATCACGCCAATCGCATCAACGTCGCAATTTGAGTCCCCGTTGCGTTGTACTTTGAAATCGGAAGTGGAACGAATCGAAACGAATAAACACGCGGCAGTTCCGAAACAAGCTGTCGGTTTCAATAGGTATCCACAGGAACAGAACGGAAGTTTTTTCCCACCAGCAATCAGCGGTCTCCGACCTGCAGCCCAGCCGCAAGCTCCACCGAATTTAATCACGCTCGCAACTTGCAGTTGCACATCACAGCCAAACTGTGTATGCATTCACTTATGGAGGGCCAGAATCAGGGTGCACCCAAGTTTCCGCTGCACAATCCAATTCGGATTGCGTATATCATTTCAGCTTACCAACGTCCGGATCTGTTGATCCGCTTGGTGCGTCGGCTGCACGCCCCTGACCACGGCTTCTTTATCCATTATGATTTATGGAGCCCCGAGGCAGATTTCCGCCGGGTACAACAGGCGCTCGCGGGATTTCAAAACGTTACGTTCCTGAAACGGCACAAATGCCGCTGGGGCGACTTCGGGCACGTCGAGGCAACCTTGAAAGGCATTCACCAGATAGCACAGCTGAACTTCCCTACGACTACGCGATTCTCTTGACCGGACAGGACTACCCCATCCGTTCCAATGCTCAAATCCGAAAACAGCTGGCGGCCGCCCGAGGCGCTTCCTTTATGGAAGCAACGGCGTGGCCGATCCCCAACTGGGAAAAGGGCCGGGCGATCAATCGCGTGGAAAACTTTCATTATCATCTGCGGTTCCCGCGCTGGGTGAGATCCGTTTGTCCTTGGCTGCTGTCACGGCCGGCCCCCCACCCCCAAAACAAAAAAAAAAACCCAA
>JBQCEJ010000448.1:0-10646 GCA_051960355.1 Verrucomicrobiota bacterium
CAACGATCGCCAATGCCTTTCTGTTTGAAGTCGAGCGTCGGAAATTCCCGCGGGTTGGCCAGGATGTAATCAAACCGGGCGCGCATCGGCTCAATCATCTTCGCATCGTGGCTTTTGAAATAGAGTTCGCAGTAAGTCTGCCCAACGCAATGATCGTCGGCGTGGTAAATTCGCGGGCCGAGCTTCCACTCATTGGTTTCGCCCATGGCAATCATCGCGTCGCGGTATTTGGAATTTTCGGAGATTTCCGCCAGCGCCATGATTCCGGCGTAACCCGCGCCTTGAGTCCAATCGGTCTTGGCGTGTTTGCTGGGATTGGCCAACTGCCAATCGGCCACGCGCTCCATCACGGCGAGGACCTGTTTGGGCTGAGGTTTCGCGGCGTCCTGAGCCCGAATGGTCGCGATCGAAGCCGTGGCGAAGGTCAACGCCAGCAGCATCGAAGTGCCGGTGCGTGAAAAGGAAGGCCGTGTTGGTTTTTCAGAATTCATAGGATGGGTGCTGATTCGGTGCTTCGTTCTAGCGGTTGATTTTCAGTGAGAGCCGCTGCCAGTAATGGACCCGCTTTCCTGCGGCGTATTCACGAAATCTATTTTTTTGGCCCGGCGAGATCAAGGCTGCCGAGCACGGCGCTCAGCTTGGCGCCAGCGCCGCTCCTGCCGGGCAATCTCTCCGCGCAACAATTCTTCGGCGGACCAACCGCGCTCTTGGGCCGATTCGGTGAGCGCGAATAAAGTCTCGGCCAACTGGCGTTTGCTCTGAGCGGTTTTCACTGCCGGGGCGCCGACGATCAGCTTCGCCTTGCGCGCTTTCTTTACGAGCTTTTCCGCGCGCAACAACGCCGGAAGGTGTTTGGGAATTCCATCCAAAGCCGAGGCGCGTGCGTGCTTGGTTCCATGCTTTTCCGCACGCTTGATTTTTTCCCAGTTGGCCCAGACTTGATCGACGTTTTTGACTTTTACATCGCCAAACACATGCGGATGGCGGCGAATCAACTTCTCAGTGATGTTCCGGGCTACGTTCTCGAAATCGAACGCGCCGCGTTCCTGCGCCAGCTGACAATGGAAAACAACCTGCAACAGCAGATCGCCCAATTCCTCTTCCAACTCGTGATCGTCACCGGCTTCAATCGCATCGAGCAATTCATAGACTTCCTCGACCGCGTGCCAGCGCAGCGAGCGATGATTCTGCTCGCGATCCCAAGGGCAGCCTTTGGGCGAACGCAGCTTCGCCATGACTTTGAGCAGATCGTTGATGGCGGGTTTCTTTTTCACACGATTTAAAACGACTAAAGAATAACCAGGTTATCGCGATGCACCACTTCCACCCGCTGCAACGCGCCGTTTTTGATTTCCTGAGAACGGTAACCAGCCAGGCCGCGTGCGAACTCCATGCCGTCCAAATCACAAACGCGCACCACTTCGCCGGCCTCGAAATCGCCTTCACACCGCGCGACGCCTGGCGGCAACAGGCTTTTGCCGCCCTCCCGCAACGCGCGCTTGGCGCCGTCATCGACGAAGAGCGCGCCTTTGGGATGATGAAAAAACGCGATCCAGCGCTTGCGTCCCTGCAATTTGATCGGCTGCGCAACAAACAAGGTGCCTTCGTCGGCGCCCGCCAAAACGCTGGCGAGCATGTTGGCTTTTTTGCCTGAAGCGATCACCAGCGGAATGCCCGAGCGCACCACGATCTTGGCGGCTTCGATTTTTGATCTCATGCCGCCCACCGCGGTGGCACTGTCGGTGCCGCCGGCCATCGCTTCCACGGAAGCATCGATCTGTTCAATGACAGAAATCGTTTTGGGATTCGCCCGGCCGAAATTTTCAATCACGCCATCGACCGTTGTCAGAATCACGAGCAAATCCGCTGGCAACAGCGACGCCACCAGCGCCGACAACTTGTCATTATCACCGAATTTCAACTCCGTGACGGAGACGGCGTCATTTTCGTTAATAATGGGGACAACGCCGCGGCTCAAAAGAGTGACCAGCGTGTTGCGGGCATTGAGATGGCGTTCGTGATGTTCCAGATCCTCATGCGTCATCAGGACTTGGGCGACAACAAGGCCGTGCTTGGCGAAAAGCTGATCGTAAACGGCCATGAGCCGGGATTGACCGACGGCGGCGCAAGCCTGCTTTTCTGCGAGATTGGCCGGTCGCGCTTCGTAACCGAGCGCGCCCATGCCCGCGCCGACCGCGCCGGAAGTGACGAGCACGATTTCCTTGCCCGCCTTGCGCTGCTCGGCCATTTGCGCCACGAGCTGCTCCATTTGGGCAAGGTCGAGCTGCTTCCGGCTGTCGGTCAGGACACCGGTTCCGAGTTTGACCACCATTCGCGTGACGTCTTTGAGCAACTGGCTCCGCATGCCGCGAAAATAGAGGCCGCCCGCAAAAAGGTAAAAGGCAAAGTTCCTGCCGAAAGAGGCCGGGCAACCAAAGGCGAAAGATTTTCGGCGGGATCAGATTTGAACTCAGCAGATCACAAATGTTCCATCCGTTTAGGAACCATGCTCCAAGCCGTTTACCTCTGCCACGGCGCTATGACACTGGTGCCGGCAGCGATGGTCAGCGAGTTGTACTGGGGCCATGGGCAGCAGACGACAGCCGCCTTGAAGGTGTTTTTGTGGGTGAACACCGAAAGATCTTCAATCAATTTGAATTCAAAGAGATTAGGGCTGTTCGCCGGCTTGGCGCAGAAATCATGCACCCAGACGTCGTAGCCTCTCCTTTTCAACTGCTGCGCTAAAAACAGACCGGCAGATTCTTCGGTGATGTAGGTGTCCGGCTTGTAAGACATACCCAGCACCGCGACAGCCTCGCCCGGTTTTGCCAGTCTTTGAACGTGCTCGAGCAGTTCGTGTTTGGTGCGCTCGTTCATCACATCGCTGGCTTCAGCCAAGGGAGCAACCAGGCCGACTTGTTTCGCGGTATATGCCAAGAGCCGATTATCGCGTGGAAAACAGGGACCGCCATAACTCAGTCCGGCGCGGAGATATTTTGAGTTGATGCGCGTGTCAGAACCAATCGCTCCGAGGATGGTGTGAATATCCGCTTTGGGAAAACGTTCCGCAATCAGTCTCAATTGGTTGGTGAAGCTGATTTTCAGAGTGATGTAACTGTTGACGGAAATTTTGGTCAGCTCCGCACTGATGACGGACATGCGGGAAATCCGCGGCTGGTTCGTGTTGTATTTGCGATAGAGCGCTTCCAAGGCAGCTCCGCTCGCCGCGTCAGACTCACCGATCAGCACCATGTCGGGCTCCAGCAGGCCGCGGACAACATTGCCGAGCGCGATAAATTCAGGGTTGTAACAGAATCCAAAATCTTCCCCGCACTTGCCACCGATTTCCTTTTCAAGCATCGGTATCAAAACGCTATCGCAAGCACCGGGAGTGGTAGTAGAGCTGCAGACAAACAGATGGCCTTTCTTTCCACTTTCCCGCACGGCTCGCGCAACGCTTTCCATGGCGCGCATGAGAAATTCGTTCGAAAAGCTGCCGTCCGGCTGGCTGGGTGAGGGAACAATGAAGAAAGAAGCATCGGTGCTCGCAGCGTCCCGCGCATCCGTTGAGGCTCGCAACCTGGGATGGGCCTCCTTCATCACCTCCGCAAGCAAGGGTTCCTCTACCGGCGGTTGTCCAGCGTTGATTTTACGAACGGCTTCCGCGTTGATGTCCACTCCCACCACTTCGAATCCTTTTTGAGCGAACGTAGCCGCCATGCAGGCACCGAGTTTGCCAAGGCCGAAAACGGAAAGCTTTTGTAGTTGTCGCATGGCTCCACGGGATACTCCAAGGACTTTTCCAGTGCAAGGTTTTTGGACCTCCAGTATTGTAGGGTTTAGTGTTCAACGCTCCAATCAAATACGAGATATTGGTCTGCTGCTTGCAAACACCCCTGACGGCGATTACGGTTTTGCCATGAGTGACAAACAACGGGTGATTGAGGCCATTGAGCGGCTTCCCAAAAGCGCCAGCCTTGACCAGATTCGTGACTGCTTGGATTTCCTGACAGCCGTTCTCCACGCTCAGAACAGTCTGCGGCTCGGCAAAGGAATTCCGCTCAGCAAAGTGCGGGAACAGTTTTCCTCGTGGGTAAACGAATGGACCTCCAAATCATCTGGTCGCCAGAAGCGCTCGACGACCTCCAATCACAGACCACTTTCATTGCTGCTGACATTCCGCGCGCTGGGGAATCCGATGGCTTGGCTTTGATCAACATCACGGAATTGCTCTCCCACCCTCCATTGCTCGGTCGGCAAGTGCCGGAGGAACGCAATCCCTCCATTCGCCGAACTCATTCGTCCGCCCTATCGAATCCTTTATAAAGTAAGCAAGCGGCGCCGAATGTAGAAATTCTCCGAATCTGGCGCACCGCTCGTGCCACACCTGAACTCTCGTGAAAGACAAATACATCGCCGCCAAAGAACGTTGGGCGCAGAAGATGGCCGGGAATGCCAGGCCGTCGGTGCGTTCGACCGATCGTTTGCCGCCCGGCCAACGGCAGGTGACCAATTTTCCCGTGCTCGATCTGGGTGTCCGTCCGGCTGTGCCGCTCGACCAATGGGAATTGAAAATCGGCGGCAAGGTGGAAAATCCGGTTACGTTGAACTGGAAGGAGTTCATGGCGTTGCCTCAGTTTAAGGATGTCAGTGACTTTCATTGTGTCACCACCTGGAGCCAGTTTGACATGGAATTCCAAGGCGTCGCTTTTTTCACGCTGGCCGAGCTGGTCAAACCGAAAGCTGAAGCCAGCCATGTTTTTTTCAAAAGCTACGACGGTTATTCCACCAATAATCCGCTGGAAGTCTGCATGGACGACGATGTTCTCATCGCACATAGCTGGAACGGTCAGCCACTGACTGCCGATCATGGAGGGCCTGCGCGGGTGATTATTCCCAAACGTTACGCCTGGAAAGGGGCGAAGTTCATCCGCGAAATCACCTTCATGGATCGTGATATTCTGGGTTTTTGGTAAATCCGCGGCTATTCGAACACCGCCGATCCTTGGACTGAGGATCGGTTCGCCAACAAAAGCGACCCGCCGCCCGGCTTTCAGAGTGAAACCGCCATTTATTAGCCATGCCGCGCACAATTTACTTCGATTACAATGCCACCACGCCGCTGGATCCGGCTGTGCGCCAGGCGATGCTGCCGTTTCTGGACGAGATTTGGGGCAATCCCTCGAGCGTGCATCACATTGGCCGCAACGCTCGGGCTCATTTGGACGACGCTCGCGATCGGGCTTCCATTATCCTTGGTTGCAAACCTAGCGAGGTCATTTTCACCAGCGGCGGTACCGAAAGCGCCAATCTCGCGATTTTCGGCGTCGCGCGACTGCTTCGCGCCAAGGGGCGGCACATCATTACGTCGGCGATTGAACATCATGCCGTTCTTTTTTCCTGCCAATATTTGGCCAAGAAGGAAGGCTTTGATCTGACCATTTTGCCGGTCGATTCCACCGGGCGTGTTTCGCCTGAATCGTTGGAAAAAGCCATTCGCCCGGACACCGTTTTGGTTTCGATCATGGCGGCCAATAATGAGATTGGAACGCTTCAACCGGTGGCAGAACTCGGTGCCATTTGTCAGAAACGCGGTGTTTTGTTTCATACCGACGCCGTTCAATGGTTTGGCAAAGAGCCTTTCGAGAACATTCACCAGTTCAATGCCGATCTGGTTTCCATTTGCGCTCACAAATTTCACGGTCCTAAAGGTTCCGGCGCTCTTTTCATCAAGTCACCGTTGCAACCCGATCCCATTCTATTTGGCGGCGGTCATGAAAATGAACGGCGCGCTGGAACTGAGAACCTCGCCGCGGTTGCTGGATTCGTCACCGCTCTGGAACATTTTGTTAAAACGCCCGTTTTTTCCCGTTCCAAACTCGAGCCTTTGGTCCGCAGTTTGTGGCAAACCGCTGAATCGATTCCTGGCGTTCAATTGGTGGGTTCTCGAGATCACCGCTTGATTAACACGGTTTCATTCGTTGTTGAACGCACCGACAGCATCGCGTTGATGGCAGGTTTGGACATGGAAGGTATTTGTGCTTCCAGCGGTTCGGCGTGTTCCGCCGGATCCTTGGAACCGTCGCATGTGATCAGCGCGCTGGGCTTGAAACCCGAACTAGCCAACGCCCTCGTTCGTTTTTCTCTCGGCCGCGATTCAACTTCGGATGAAGTCAGTTTTGTTGAAGAAGTTTTGCCTCAAGTCATCCGTCGCGTACAAAGTCTGGCATAACCCGGGAAAACTTTGTTAATAAATTGTGAATCGAGCCAACAACTTTGGGTTTTGAAAATCCCTGGTTGGTTTTCTGTTTTCTATTCGCAGTCGTTTTGCCTGCTGTGAGCCCTCGGAACCTTGACACTCCGAGTTGTTTGCCTTATTCACAGCCCATATTAAGAAGACATTTGTACAGCTAAAGAAACATCTATTAAGGGACGCATGAACCTGACCATCGCCAAGGATCAAATCATCAATGGACTGCAAGCTGTTCAAAACGTAGTCAGCACCCGGACAACGCTCCCGATTCTTTCTAACGTCCTTATTCGAGCGGAAAATGACCGCCTTGAGTTTACGGCCACCGATCTGGATGTCACCGTCGTTTGCAGTGTCGAAGCCAAGGTGACCAAACCTGGCGCGACTACGGTGCCAGTCAAAAAACTCTTCGGAATCGTCAGGGAATTGAGCAACGCGGAAATCGAAATCGAGGTGGATGACAAAAACACCTGCAGCATCCGATCGGGCGCTTCCTTTTACAAAATCAATGGCTTGAGCGCGGATGAATTTCCGCCGTTGTCGAAATTCAAAGAGGAAAAGAAAGTCACTTTGAATCAGGAAACGGTCAAAGGGATGATGAAGAAAACGTCCTTTTCGATTTCAACCGACGAATCGCGCTACGTCTTGAATGGCATTTTCATCAGCCTGAAAGATCACAAAATGACGATGGTGGCGACGGACGGGCGTCGTCTGGCGCTTGTGGACGAACAGGTCGATGTCTCGGATCAAAGCCAGGGCGAATTCATCGTTCCGGCCAAAGCGGTGAACGAACTGAATCGTCTTTTGCAGGACAAAGGCGAAGTGGAAATTCGTTACAGCGAAAATCAGGCTTCGTTCACGCTAAAGGACGACAAAGGATCGTCGGTTTTGATCATTACAAAGCTGATCGAAGGGAATTATCCCAATTACCGACAGGTCATTCCAAATGAAGTCAAAGAACGGGTTTCGCTGGTTCGTGAAGAATTTCTCCATGCGCTGCGCCGAGCCGAAATCATGACCAGTGAGAAATCCAATTCGGTGAAATTGACCTTTGGCAAAAATACGCTGGCTATTACGGCCAATTCTCCGGAAGTCGGTGAAGCCCGAGAAACGCTGGCGATCAACTACAAAGGCAAGGAAATGTCGATCGCGTTCAATCCTAAATACATGATTGATCCGCTCAATGCGTTGAGCAACGACGAGGTTTTTGTGGAACTGATCGATGAACTAAGCCCGGGCGTCCTGAAAATCAACGGCCCGTTTCTCTACGTCGTCATGCCGATGCGGCTGAGCTAAAGAACCCTTTCAAAGAAAAAAGGAGCGGAGAAATCCGCGCCTTTTTCATTCCCTAGAACAAACTGCCGTTCACATCTGTTCGATCGTTTCAATCCCGAGCGCTTCGAGTCCCTGTTTTAAAACTTTGGCCGTGAGGTCACACAGGAGCAGTCGGCTGGACCGAGTGGATCCTTCACTTTTCAACACCGGGCAGTTCTCATAAAACCGGGTAAAATGCCCGGCCAGATCGTAAAGGTAGTTGCAGAGAAAGTTGGGTCGCAGTTCGTCGGCAACGGCTTGCAGCGTCAGTCCAAAATTCAAGAGATGCTTGGCGAGCGTGATTTCTTCGGCGGCAGAAACTTCGATATTCACATCGCGTGAAACGCCACCCGTTTCTTCAGCTTTGCGCAAAATGCTGGCGATGCGCGTGTAGGCATAAAGCAAATACGGCGCGGTGTTGCCATTCAACGCCAGCATCTTGTCCCAACTAAAAACGTAATCACTCTGGCGATTGGGCAAAAGATCAGCATATTTCACCGCTCCCAAACCAACCACGCGGGCGATTTCCTGCTTTTGAGCCGCGGGAAGTTCCGGACTCTTTTCGTCAACGATCTTGAGCGCGCGTTCTTCGGCCTCTTCGAACAATTCGCCCAGCTTAACGGTGTCGCCGGAACGCGTTTTGAACGGTTTTCCGTCGTCACCGAGAATTTTTCCAAATCCGACATGCATGAGCTTCACCGTTTTGGCGTTCTCAGGTTGCCAGCGCGCAAAGGTGAGGAAGAGCTTGCGAAAATGTGGCGACTGCCTGTCATCGACCACGTAAACAATCTCGTTCGGCTGCCAGGTTTTGATCCGGTAATCAATCGTCGCCAAATCGGTGGTCATGTAGTTGAACCCGCCGTCGCTCTTGCGAACCAATGCCGGATCGGCCACCCATTCGCCATCGCGGTTGACGAGAAACGGATCTTCTTTCGGCGGCAAGGACCCGTCGCTGAACACGCCGACCGCGCCTTCGCTTTCGCGGGCAATGCCACGTCGCATCAGGTCAGCCACGACTTCGCCGAGCCAGGGATTGTAGAAACTTTCTCCCAGAGCCTGATCGAATTTAACGCCCAGCCGGCCGTAGATCGCGTCAAACTGCACCTGGGAGAGCCGGATCATTTCCTTCCAGATGGAACTGTTTTCAGCGTCGCCAGCCTGAAGTTTTACCAATTCCTGTTTGGCTTCTTCCAAGCGCGCCGGGTCGGCGTCGCATTCGGCATTGATGACTTTATAGAGCCGTTCCAATTCGCCGATGGGATCGCGCTCCAGAGCCGCGCGATCGAGAATCTGTTTCCAACCGAGCAGCAGTTTGCCGAACTGCGTGCCCCAGTCGCCGATGTGATTGTCGCTGATCACGCGATGGCCGAGCAGTCGGAGAATCCGCTGCAGCGCATCGCCAATACCGGTGGAACGGATGTGGCCGACGTGCATCGGTTTGGCGACATTCGGTGAACTGAAATCGACGACAATGGTCTGCGGCTGCGCGGCGCGATCGAAAAAAAGATGTTCGCCGCGAATGGCGGCTTGCAGCGCTTGAGCGAGGGTTCCGGGTTTGAGGCGGAAATTTAAAAAGCCGGCGCCGGCGATTTCGATCGGTTCGCAGAGGTCGGACAAATCGAGCTTGGCGACGACTTCCGTGGCGAGCTGACGCGGATTGAGTTTGCGCGTTTTGGCCAGCGACATCAGGGCGTTGCTCTGGTAATCGCCGAATTTGGGATCGCACGGACGGACGAGCACGGAGGCTACATCGGCTTCGGGCAAAACCGCGGTTACAGCCTGTTGCAGACGCGTTTCAATTTGTTTGAGTGGCAGCACGGGGAAAATTTAACCACGGATGGAAGCGGTTGAACACGGAGAAATCGCTTTGAGTCACGCGCTCGCTGACGGAAGAAGCGGATTGACCAGAAAAACCAACCCGCAAAAAGACTATCCCGCTCGTGACTGCGACGGCTACAGAACGGTTCTACTTCTTACCGTGATCACGAACGATCTTCAGCATCGCCTCGGCATCGGGCGCTTGTTCGAGCGCCTGGCGGAATTCAGCCTTGTGCAGAAGTTTGGCGATGTTGGCGAGCGTGTGGAGATGTTTCTGAAACTGACCTTGGGGAACGAGGAAAAGCATGACGAGATTGACCGGCTGATTGTCGAGCGCGTCGAAGTGAACCCCTTTTTTCGAGCGACCGAGAGCGCCGACGACTTCGTAGATCAGGTCGGTCGAGGCGTGCGGAATGCCGATCCCGAACCCGATGCCGGTGCTCATGGACGACTCGCGCTTCTTCACCACAGCAGCAATGGCGTCGTGATGCTCCGGTTTGATTTTGCCGGTGGCCACGAGGTTGTTGATCAACTCATCGATGGCTTGCCAGCGATCCGTCGCCTGCAGATCGGTGATGATCTGCTCTTTTGTCAAAATGTCGCCTAAGTCCATAGCTCGGAAAGTAAATCCGCTTTGGCATTTCGCCTGAAGCGAGCGGGCATATCAAGACCAGAATTCAATCCAGTTGTCATGTCACCGCTCAGAACAACGACCACAGCCTGCGAAAAACTTCTTCGGTGCAATCAAACCACCAGCGCAGCGCGGTCCAGACATCCACCCGTGAAGCCAGCAACGGAATGCCCAGCAGGAGCACTGTGATGTTGCCCAGGAAAATCACCACCGCGGAAAAAATGTAGCCCTGCTGCGTAATGTCGGTCTGGCGCGTTTGCAAAACATGCGCGGTCAACGTCACGTGAAACGCATACGCCATCCCAAGCAAGAGATGGAACCAGGCCAGAAAACCGTGCCAGTTCCAGATGAGATGTCCGGCCAGGAAGATTGCAACGACGCCCACGGCATACAGCGGGAAGAAATAGGGTGCGAGCGCGATCAGGAAATTACTTTTCGTAATCACCACGTGTCCGCCGCTGGAAGAGGCTTTGAACTTTTTCACCTGCCCGCCGCAAAGCCACGTCCAGACCGCATGCGTCAATTCATGCCCAAATACGTAGATCCACATCGGCCGGGGCAAAATCAGATAGATCCCCACCCAGCAAGCGGCGCCCGCCAACATCGGAACCCACGTCGTATCCGCGCTGCCGC
>JBQCEJ010000449.1:0-16651 GCA_051960355.1 Verrucomicrobiota bacterium
TCCTTGCGGTCGGATTCATTAAACCGCACCTGCCATTCGTCGCGCCCAAGAAGTATTGGGATATCTATGACTCGGCCAGCATACAGCTCGCGGCCAATCCGTTTCGTCCGAAGGACGCGCCGGACTATGCGATCCTTCCGGGCGGCGAACTCCGTACCTATCACGGCATTCCCGAGGGCTCCATTCCGGCGGACCTCGCGCGCCAGTTGAAGCACGGATACTACGCGGCGATCAGTTACACCGATGCGCAGGTCGGCAAGGTGCTCGATGAACTCGACCGGCTTGGCCTCAGCAAGACGACCATCGTGATCCTTTGGGGCGATCACGGTTGGAAACTTGGTGAGCACGATGCGTGGTGCAAGCACAGCAACTGCGAAAACGACGCCAACGCGCCACTGCTGCTGTCGGTTCCCGGGATGAAGCACGCCGGTGACCACACGCGGGCGCTCGTGGAATTTGTGGACATCTATCCGACATTGTCCGAACTCGCGGGACTGCCATTGCCCGGACACCTCGAAGGCACAAGTTTCAAGCCGTTGCTCGATGATCCGCAACGGCCGTGGAAGACCGCCGCGTTCAGCCAGTATCCCCGTTCGCAGAAGGGCGGCCTGATGGGCTATTCGATGCGCACCGACCGCTATCGTTTCACGGTTTGGGTCGCAAAGAACGATCACACCAAAGTGGACGCCATCGAACTCTACGATCACCAGACCGACCCGCAGGAAAACCAGAACATTGCCGAACGCCACGAAAATGCTGCGCTGGTGGAACAACTCATGGCGCAATGGAAAAAAGGCTGGCAGGATGCCAGACCGCGAACGGAGAAGAAATCTTGAAAAGAATGATCAAATTGTCTCAGCGATTGAAGTGGTTGCAACTTTCCGCCGCCGTAATTTCCGTGGCTTGGACCATGGTTTGCAACGCGGAGTCACGCCAGCAGCTCGACACCGGCTGGGAGTTTTACCAGGGGTCGCTTGGCAGTTCCTGGGAAATCTGGCGGGGTGACAAGGCGTCGGACAACGTCACTTGGAAACCAGTCACGCTGCCGCATTGTTTCAACGCGCGCGACGCCGTCGATCCGGATGTGCCGTATTACCAGGGGCCGGGCTGGTATCGCACGCGGATCAAGATCGCGAATCCTTTCGCGAACGGCCGGACGTTATTGCACTTCAATGGTGCGGGCCAGCAGTCGCAACTTTTCATCGGCACGGAAAAAGTGAGTGAACATTCCGGCGGTTACGATGAGTGGACGGTCGATATCACCGACTCCGCAAAAGCGGCGCGCGAAAACGACGGCACCGTTCCCGTGGCCGTGCGTTGCGACAATTCACGGAATGCCGAGATGATTCCGTCGGACCTCAGCGACTTCAACCGCTACGGTGGGATCTATCGTCACGTCAGTTTGATCTACGCGCCGCCGATCTCCCTCGAGCGCGTCCACATCGCACCGGCGCTGGCCGGCAATCGGGCCACCGTCAAAGTGCGCGGGCGTCTTTACAATCCCGGCGGATTGAGAGACAAACTTCAACTGCTGATCGAAGTGCGCGATCCACAGGGCAAAGTGATTCACACTGCCGCTCAGAAACTCGCGCCGTGGTCGGGTGAAGCAGAACTGGCTGCGTTTGAAATTGCCGCGCCTGAACTGTGGTCGCCGACCGCGCCGTCGCTCTATCGCTGCAACGTCACTTTGAAGTGCGGTCAGAGCGAGCAGCAAATTTCGGAGCGTTTCGGAGTGCGTTCGGTTGAGTGGGTTGAGCACGGCCCATTCAAGTTGAATGGCGAACGGCTTTTGCTGCGCGGCACGCATTATCATGAAGATCACGCGGGCGTGGCGGAGGCCGTGCCGGACGAAGTCGTGCGCCAGACCTTGAAACAAATCAAGGAAATGGGCGCAAACTTTGTGCGGCTCGGACACTATCAGCAGGCGCCGCTCGTGCTGGAATTGTGCGATGAACTCGGACTGCTGGTCTGGGAAGAGATTCCGTGGTGTCGCGGCGGTTTGGGCGGAGAGCGTTTTCAGCAGCAAGGCCGGGACATGCTGAGTCATCTGATCGATCAGCATTACAACCATCCTTCAGTGATTCTTTGGGGGCTTGGCAATGAAAACGATTGGCCCGGTGATTTCGCAACCTTCGACACGAATGCGATCCGCAGTTTCATGATCGAGCTGAACGCGCTGGCGCATCGATTGGATCCATCGCGCCAGACCACGATTCGCCGTTGCGATTTTTGCAAGGATGTGGTGGACGTCTATTCGCCGAGCATTTGGGCGGGCTGGTATGGCGGGCGTTACACCGAATATCGCGCTTCAGTGGAGAAAGCGATTCGCGACACGCCGCACTTTTTCCACGCGGAATGGGGCGGCGACAGTCACGCGGGACGGCACGCCGAAGATCCCGAAGACTTTCTAAACCTGATCGCGGTCGGCAAGGGCACGGCCGAAATCGGCAAGGCTTACAAGTCCACCGGCGGAAATGGCCGCGCTTCCAAGGACGGCAACTGGTCGGAAAGTTACATCATCAATTTGTTCGACTGGCATCTGCACGAGCAGGTCACGATGCCGAATCTCACCGGCTCGGCGATGTGGATTTTCAAGGACTTTGCCACGCCGTTGCGGCCCGAGAATCCTGTGCCGCGGGTGAATCAAAATGGAGTGGTCGAGCGCAACGGCAAGGTGAAGGAAAGCTATTACGTTTTTCAAAGCTACTGGGCCGGGCAACCGATGCTGCACATTTACGGCCACACCTGGCCGGTACGCTGGGGCAAGCCCGGCGAGGATCGGGAAGTGAAAGTCTTTTCCAACTGCAAGGAAGTGGAGTTGTTCGTCAATGGCGTCTCCGCCGGTGTGAAGCAGCGCGTGGTCACCAACTTCCCGGCCTCGGGATTGCGGTGGTGGGTGAAATTCAAAGCGGGGACCAATACTGTGCGCGCGGTGGGCCACACTGCCGGACGCGATTTGACGGATGAAATCGCCTTCGAATATCAAACGGCTGAGTGGAGCAAGCCGGCCAGGCTCGCACTGAAACAGATCGCCGACACGAACGGGCTTGTGACAGTTGAAGCGCGGGCGTTTGATAAAGCGGGCGTGCCCTGTCTCGATGCGGCAAACGTCGTCCGCTTCGGTCTGGTGGGCGACGGGCGCTTGCTGGACAACCTCGGCACGGTCGGCGGTTCGCGCGTGGTTCAACTCGCCAATGGTCGTGCCCAGATCGCGATTCAACTGACCGGGCGCAAAGCGGTGGTCAGCGTCGCAAGCGAAGGATTCACAACGCAGTTCTTGAACGTGACAAATTCTCCGAAGCCCATCGTGATCTCTGAGAAGGCGAATGGCAGATCTGCAAGTGGATTGGAAGTTTCGCCTGAACTGACGCTGGACGTGGCGGCCATCGACCGTGATCGGATTCTGAAAGCGGCGGACGTTGCATTGAAACAGGAGCCGGTCAGCATCACAAAATTCCATGCCGAACACAGTTCCGGTGGGCCGCATGATTTCTTCTCGAATGCGGATTACTTCTGGCCGGACCCGACGAAGAGCAATGGCTTGCCGTTCATTTCGCGCGACGGCATGTCGTATCCTGGCGTTTTCACCGCGCACCGCATGGCGATGCGTGATTTGCGTGACGCGGTGGCGGCGCTGGGCGCGGCTTACAAAATCAATCAGGACGAACGTTACGCCCGAAAAGCGGCGGAGTTGCTCCGCGTCTTTTTTCTCGATCCCGCCACGCGGATGAATCCGAACTTGGAATATGCCCAGGCTGTGTTGGGTCGCTCGCCAGGACGCAGTTACGGCATCATTGATGCGTTGCACCTGATCGAGATTCCGCCAGCGATCACAGCAATGCAGCAGTCGGCGCCGTTTTCGCCCGAATTGATTGCCGGACTGAAACGGTGGTTCGCCGATTTGTCCGATTGGATGGTGACGAGCAAAAACGGACGCGAGGAGGCAACGGCCAAGAACAATCATGCTGTGGCGTTCTGGTTGCAGATTGCGTGCTTTGCGCGATTCACGGGCGATGAGGCAAAGCTCGCGGAGTGCCGGCGCCAGTTCAAGGAAGTGTTTGTGCCGAACCAGATGGCGGACGACGGCAGTTTTCCCCAGGAACTCAATCGCACCAAGCCTTACGGCTATTCCATTTTCCAACTGGATAACATGGCGACGCTTTGCCAGGTGTTGACAACACCCGAGGACAATTTGTGGGAGTTTCAGTTGCCCGACGGTCGGGGAATGCGCCAGGCGGTGGCGTATCTGTATCCGTTCCTTGCCGACAAATCAAAATGGCCCCTCAAACCCGATGTTCAGGCATGGGAAAGCTGGCCCGCGCGGCAGCCGTGCCTTTTGTTTGCTGGTCTCGCCTATGGTCAGCCGGGCTATCTGGAGCTTTGGAAGCGGCTGCCGGCTGATCCGAAAGATTTTGAAGTGCGGCGTAACATGGGTATCACGCAACCCGTCTTGTGGATCGGAAATCAGGAGAGCGCCCGTTTGGCAGCAACGAAACGATAAAAGACGAAGCCGTATTTTGGACGGCTCACAGGTTCGTTCAACGACTTTTCCGCGGCGCTCTCTGGAATTCGTTGTAGTCGCTGATCGGTAACTCATATGCGCCATTTGCTTCTTCGAATCGTCTTTTCGTTGTTGCTCGCCGGGACTGCAGTCGTTGCGGCGGATCGTCCGAACATCCTTTGGCTGGTCAGCGAAGATAATACCACACTGCTCGGCTGCTACGGAGATTCGCTGGCGCGCACGCCCACACTCGACAAGCTGGCACATGACGGTGTGCTCTTTGAACGTTGCTTTGCGCAACCGGTCTGTGCGCCATCCCGATTTACACTGATCACCGGGACATTTGCCGTCTCCTCCGGTCCGGCCAATGACATGCGCGCCAGCGGCAAAATTCCGTCGTGGATGAAGGGCTTTCCCGCGCTGTTGCGGCAGGTCGGTTATTACTCCGCGAACAACGCCAAGACAGATTACAACGCGCCAATTGATCTCGGTGAGACCTGGGATGCTTGCGGCAAAAGCGCGCAATTTCGGAATCGGCCCGATCCCAACCAGCCGTTCTTCAGTGTTTTCAATTATGAGGTGACTCACGAGAGCTGCCTGTTTCCGAAGCAGGACAAACCGCTGGGATTTCCGCCCACGGATCCAGCCAAAGTGCGCATTCCGCCGTATCAGCCGGACCCGCCGGAGATTCGCGCCGCCTGGGCGCGCTACTACGATCATCTCGCGCTCATGGATCAGCAGATCGCCGCGAAGTTGAAAGAGTTGGAGCAAGCGGGCCTGGCGGACGACACGATCATTTTCTACTACGGCGACAATGGCGGCGTGTTGCCGCGCAGCAAACGTTTCCTGCAAGAGAGTGGCACGCACGTTCCGCTCATAATGTATTTCCCGCCCAACTGGCGGCACCTCGCGCCCGCTGCGCCGGGCTCACGCTTGAAGCAGCCAGTGAGCTTTGTGGATTTTGCGCCCACGGTGCTTTCATTGGCGGGCGTCAAGATTCCTGACCATTTTCAAGGACGCGCGTTTGCCGGGCCCAAGGCGGCCACGAACGACTTTGTCTTCTGCACACGCGATCGCATGGACGAACGTTACGACACCGTGCGTTCCGTGGTTGATTCGCGCTGGCTTTATATTCGCAATTATCGTCCCGACCTGGCCTACGTTCAGCCGCTCAGCTACATGTTTCGCGCACGAGCGTATCAGTCCTGGGCGCAGTGGGCGCATGATGGCAAACTCACCGCAGCCACGTCGCAGTTCTGGGGCGAGAAGCCAACCGAAGAGCTCTATGACATGGCCGCCGATCCGGACAGTGTCAAAAATCTCGCGGCAGATCCCGCGCAAGCTGCGGTGCTTCATCGCATGCGAGCCGCCTTGAATCAGCACATGTTGGAAATTGTGGACAACGGTTTTCTGCCTGAAGGTTCGGCTCTGGAAGGTTATGACGCTTCGCGCAAACCCGGAGCGTATCCGTTGGAGCGCGTCCTGGAACTGGCGAATCTTGCCTCCGAGCGGAACGTGTCAAATCTGCCGCGATTCATCACCGGATTGGCCGATCCCAGCGAACCGGTTCGCTGGTGGGCCGCGCAAGGTTGCACCATGCTCCGCGAAAAGGCTGCGCCTGCCGAAGTCGCTTTGCGCAAGTGTTTGCAGGATTCCTCCGGAGCGGTCCAGGTAGCCGCCGCCGAAGCGCTCGCCACTCAGGGCAAAACGGAGCTGGCCCTGCCGATTTTGGAAAGCTGCCTTCAGAATGAAACCAACCTCGCGTTTGCCCTGCACGCAGCGAACGTGCTGGACCGATTGGGCGAGTCGGCGCGACCGGCTTTGCCTGTCATGAAGCGTGTGATGGCAGGCGTTTCAAAACGTGCGGACGATCGTATGGCAGAATATGTGCAGCGCCTGCTCGAGCGCACCATTTCAGTGCTGGAAGGCCAAGCGTCCGCGTTGGTTTATCCCACGGTCGCAGTCGCGAAAAGAGCGCGGGCATCTCTTCCGGCGCGAGCAGAGCAGGGCAGTCGCGCCGAAAACAAGCCCGTGGATTTGCGGTTTCAGCCTGATCCGGCGTTGCCCAACGTGCTCTTGCTGGGCGACTCAATTTCGATCGGTTACACGTTGCAAGTGCGGGCTCGTTTGAAAGGCAAAGCCAATGTGTTTCGACCGGTGCGATCCAATGGTTCCGCCGAGAACTGCTCGGACACAGGTGTGGGATTGGCAGAGTTGGAGCGCTGGCTGGCGCTGCAACCGAAGTGGGACGTCATCCATTTCAACTGGGGATTGCACGACCTGAAACACATGAAAAAAGATGCGCCAAAGCCAACGACTTCAGCCGATCCGAACGATCCTCCGTTGCGCACGGTGGCGGAGTATCGCGCCAATATCGAAAAGATCGTCGAGCGGCTGCGACTGACCGGAGCCCGCTTGATCTTTGCCACGACCACGCCCGTGCCGAGCGGAGCGAACAATCCGTTTCGCAGTCCGGAAGATCCGCCGGTTTACAATGCCGCGGCCGAAGCCGTGATGAAAAGTTACGGTATTCGTGTAAATGACCTTTATGGTGTGATTCAGCCGCGCGAGGCGGAGTTGCAATTGCCGAAGAATGTTCATTTCACCGATCAAGGTTCCGAGGTGCTGGGCGAGCAGGTGGCCGCTGCGATTGTGGCCGAGTTGCGGTAAGCGGGACTGGTAGGTTTCTCAATGGAGGAGCACGGATTGCGCGGTTAGGATGCAGAGAGTGACACCGCTGGAATGACTGTCTTTGCTTCATCTTCCAGCGAATTGGGGGGCAGCCTGCCCAACCCTCCGGGCCTGTGTTCATTTGATGCTCATTTCTGGATGCTCAGGCTCTGACCCGCACCTGCCGACGCGAACAGGTGCGGGGTTTCAGTAGAACTTCGCCTGAAGGACAATATCGGCGCAGTCTTTATCAAAATGCGTGTGTGAGGAATCGCGGAAAGAGGGTCATCTACTTCCATCGTGTGCGACGATCGTTCCAAGGCAATCCTGATTCGGAAGTTTGCAACTGCGGCCGTGAGCGAGTCTGCTGGGGAACAGTTCGCGCCCGCCGACGTTTGCCAGGAGAAATAACCCCATGATCACTTTCGATTCCCTCAGAGAAGTTTTCCAAGGCATTGGCACCTTGTTTGCCGTTCATCCCAAACTGGCGGCCGCGCGACTCGCGCTGATCGCGCTCGGTTTCCTGCTGATGTATCTCGGACGCAAGGGCGTGCTGGAGGCGCTGATCATGATTCCCATGGGCCTGGGCATGGCGACGATCAATGCCGGCGTGATGTTCTTTGATCCGCTGAATCCCGAGAATGCAGCGCATCGTGTTGGCAACCTCTTCGTGGAACCTCAAGCCGGAGCAACGGCCAGCTCGATCCAAAACGCTGCCGATCTGATGACGATTCTACAGATCGATTGGCTTCAGCCGATTTACACCTTCACCTTTAGCAACGGTCTGATTGCGTGCCTCGTGTTCCTCGGCATCGGTTCGTTACTCGATGTCGGGTTCGTCTTGGCGCGACCCTTCACCAGTATGATTCTGGCCTTGTTTGCGGAACTGGGTTCGTTTCTCACGATCCCGGTGGCTACGAATTGGTTCACGCTCAAAGAGTCGGCCGCAATCGCGATTGTCGGCGGTGCAGATGGCCCGATGGTGCTGTTCACATCGTTGAAGTTGGCGCCGCATCTCTTCGTGCCGATCGCGGTCGTGGCGTATCTCTATCTCGGCCTGACGTATGGCGGTTATCCTTATCTGATCCGATTCATGGTTCCCAAGCGATTGCGCGAACTGCCCATGCCGCCGCCCAAAAAACAAGTGACCTATTCGGCTTTTGAAAAAATGGCCGTCGCCACGATTCTGTGTGTCCTGCTCTCGTTTTTGCTGCCGGTGGCCGCGCCCCTCATTTTCTCGCTGTTCCTGGGCATTGTGATTCGCGAATCCGGCATCAAGGCGTTTCAAGATCTCGTGAGCGGCCCGATTCTTTACGGCTCCACGATGTTCCTTGGCTTGATGCTTGGAATTCTGTGCGATGCGAACACGATCATGGATCCCAAGGTTTTGCCGCTGCTGTTGCTGGGCTGTTTGTCGCTGTTGCTCTCAGGAATCGGGGGATTGTTGGGCGGCTATTTTATGTATTACGTGACCGGCGGGAAAGTGAATCCAGTGGTCGGAATCGCAGGCGTCAGTTGCGTTCCGACCACTGCCAAGGTCGCTCAAAAGGTCGTGGCCAAGGACAATCCGCACGCAGTAATTCTGCCGGCGGCGCTCGGCGCGAACATCAGCGGCGTGATCACCACCGCGATCATCGCCGGCATTTTTTGCAGCCTGTTTGCCAAGCTCATCAAGTAAAAGCTCACGCGTATGGAATCTCTCAAAATCACTTTGGTCGCCTACGGTTTTACAATCCTCTTTGCGATGCTGATCGCCTTGGCCATTGCCGGTTTGGGTAAAGTCATCAAAAGGCTGAAGCTCGACAGTCAGGATGAAGTGGTGGACTTGGATGTGTCCGCGGCGAGCGCAGCCAATGAGCACGAGTTCATTGCCATCGCAATCGCCATTGCTCACGCCCGGCAGAATCGATTTCCGACGTCAGGTTCCCTCAGCCAACAACCCGCTCCAGCTTCCGCCCATGAAAAAAATTGACTTCATGCTCACCGCGTTTCGCGACGGCTTTCAATCCGTCTTCGGCGCGCGTGTTTTCTCGAAAGACTATCTGCCATGCGTTGAATTCGCCGCGCGCGAATGCGGCATCACGCATTTCGAGGCCGGCGGCGGCGCGCTGTTTCAGTCGCCATTCTTTTATTCAAACGAGAATGCGTTTGATGTGATGGACGCGTTCCGCAAGGCGGCGGGGCCGGACGCGAATCTGCAAACGCTGGCGCGCGGCATCAGTGTCGTTGCGCTCAAGGCTCAGCCCAGGGACATCATCAAGTTGCACGCCGAAATGTTCAAAAAGCACGGCATGACGACGATCCGCAATTTCGACGCGCTGAACGACGTTCAAAACCTGATCTGGTCGGGCCAATGCATCCGCAACGCCGGTCTCAAACACGAGGTGGTGGTCACGTTGATGGAGTTGCCGCCGGGTTGCTCGGGCGCGCACGAGGTGGATTTTTACGAGAAAACATTGCGCGGTATTATTGACTCGGGATTGCCTTACGATTCGGTTTGCTTCAAGGACGCTTCGGGCACGGCGCGCCCGCAGAAGGTTCACGAGACGATTAAGATGGCGCGGCGGCTTCTCGGGGACAAAGTAAAGATTGCGTTCCATTCCCATGAAACCGCCGGCACTTGCACGCTGGCTTACAAAGGCGCGATTGAAGCGGGCGCGGATCAGATCGATCTCGCGCTGGCGCCGGTTTCCGGCGGCACAAGTCAGCCGGATCTGATCACGATGTGGCATGCATTGCGTGGCACGGATTACACGCTGGACATCGACATCACGAAGATCATCAAGCTGGAGCAGATGTTCAAAGACGCAATGAAGGACTACTTCGTGCCGCCGGAAGCGACCTGCGTTGAGCCGCTGATTCCGTTTTTTCCAATGCCCGGTGGCGCGCTCACGGCCAATACCCAAATGCTGCGCGACAACAAGTTGATGGATAAATATCCCGAGGTTATCGCCGCGATGGGTGAAGCGGTGAAGAAGGGTGGCTTTGGCACGTCGGTCACGCCGGTCAGTCAGTTTTATTTTCAACAGGCGTTCAACAACGTCATGTTCGGACCGTGGAAAAAAATTGCCGACGGCTATGGAAAAATGGTGCTCGGCTACTTCGGCAAAACTCCGGTCGCACCCGATCCGGAAGTGGTAAAGATCGCTTCCGAACAGCTCAAGCTCCAGCCGACATCCGATCATCTGACCGCGATCGAGCAGGATGGCAAACGCGGCGTCGCCGCAACCCGGGCCGTGCTGGAAAAGGAAGGCTTGCCCGTCAGCGACGAGAATCTTTTCATCGTTGCTTCGTGCGAAGAAAAGGGCGTGGCGTTCCTGAAAGGGCAGGGGACGATTGGTGTTCGCAAGAACCAACCACTGGCCGAAGCCGCCGCGATCGTCGCCAAGCCCGTAGTCAGTCGCCCAAGCGCCGGACCCGCGGCGTACAATGTCGCGCTCGATGGACGCAATTACCGCGTCGTGCTGAACGGCAAGAACGCGCTCGTCAATGGCACCACCTACGCGGTCGACGTCACGGATGCGCTCGCCGAAGCGCCCGCGCCCGCCGCACCTGTGGCTCACAATGGCGCAGGTCATTCGCTGATCACGCAATTGCCGGGACTGGTCTTGCGCATCGAAAAGCCGTCGGGTTCGCGTGTTAAGTCCGGCGAAACCGTTCTGGTCATTGAATCGATGAAAATGGAAAACGCGATCTGCTCGTCCATTGAAGGAACGCTGGCCGAAATCAAGGTCAAGCAGGGCGATCAGGTTCAGGCAGGTCAAACGCTCGCGACGGTTCGTTGATCATCGGTCCAGTTATGCAGCGCTACCGCGTCATTGAATTCGCCGAGTTGGATTCGACGAATCAATACGCGTGCGAACGATTGCGCGAACTGAAAGACGGCGATGTCATCCGGGCTGGTATTCAAACAGCCGGGCGCGGTCGATGGAACCGCAAGTGGCTTTCAGAAATTCCCGGCAATCTCTGCCTGTCACTGGTCCTGAAACCGGGTGGCGCGCCGGCGGAGATGCCCTTGGCCGGACTCTCTCAACTTCTCGCCATCAGCGTTTGCCGCGTGCTTGAGAGTTATAGCATCGCCGCCACGCTCAAATGGCCGAATGATATTCAGGTCGGGGGTCATAAAATCGCCGGCATCCTTGCTGAAACGGTGGTGCAAGGTCACGAGTTCCTCGGTCTGGTTTTGGGCATTGGCGTGAACTTGAATTTGGATTCTGCGACGCTCGCGCGGATCGATCAACCTGCCACCGCGCTGAATCTCGTTTTGGCCCGCGCGGTTTCAGTGCCAGAATTTCGGGATGCGTTGCTGACAGAGTTTTTTGAGCGTTACGATTCGTTTCTAACCGAGGGGTTTTCCTTGATCCGGTCCGAGTATCGGCGGCGTTCTGTTTTCCTCGGATGCGAAATCGCGTTGCGAAGCCCGCAAGGTTCTGTGCGGGGAATCGCCCGCGAGATCACTTCGACGGGCGAGCTTGAACTGGAGTTGCCCGATGGCCATTTGCAGCAGTTCACTTTGGGTGAATTGGTCTGTGCGACCGATTGAGGTGTTCCAGTCAGTTTGCCGAATTTTGCGGCGATGATCGGCGAAAGCTTGCGTTGGTTTGGAAAGCGTTCCTGCGCGGCAGTTTAAGCCCAGTTCGTTGACAGGCTTTGGTTTGACGTCGGCCAACCGGGGTGCTAAATAGCTGGCCGATTTGCGTCGCATTCTCAAACCATGAAAAAGAAATTTCAGCCCAAGTATAGCCGGATACTGCTCAAGCTCAGCGGTGAGGCGCTCGGGGGCGAAAGCGGGGTCGGTATCTGCCCGGAGGCGGTTCTCAACATGGCCGAGCAGGTGCGCGAAGTGCGCGAATTCGGTGTGCAGATCGTGATCGTGATCGGCGGCGGAAATATCTTCCGCGGCGTTTCCGGCAGCGAACGCGGCATCGAGCGGGCGACCGGCGACTACATGGGCATGTTGGCCACGGTGATCAACTCGCTGGCCTTGCAGGATGCTTTGGAGAAGATCGGAGTTGCCACGCGGGTCCAGAGCGCGATTACGATGTCGCAAGTGGCCGAACCGTTCATTCGCCGGCGCGCCGTGCGTCACCTGGAAAAGGGCAGGGTGGTGATTTTCGGTGGCGGCACCGGCAATCCATATTTCTCGACCGATACGGCTGCTGCATTGCGCGCCAATGAAATCGGTGCGGAAGTCATTCTCAAGGCGACCAAGGTGGACGGTATTTACGACAGCGATCCAAAGAAAAATCCCAAAGCGAAGCGGTTTTCGCAGATCAGCTACATCGATGCGTTGCAAAAGCGCTTGAAGGTGATGGATTCCACTGCGTTCTCGCTCTGCATGGACAACAAAATGCCGATCATCGTGTTTGATCTTTTCCGCCCGCACAATCTTCGTCGTGTGGTGACCGGGGAAAAGGTGGGAACGCTGGTGACCGGATGATCGTGTTCCACTCGCGGACACGGCTCAGTTCGATGTGAGACAAATTCTCTGACGCACTTGCCGGAGCTGTGTGCTCCGGTAAATTCTTGTCATGCCTGAATTGCCGGAAGTTGAAGTATTGGTGCGCCATCTCGCCCCTTTGATTCGCGACCGCAGGATTGTTGAAGTTGAGGTGCGCCGTCCCAAGATTCTGGCTCCCACTTCGGTAAAGAATTTCAATCGGGCCTTGATCGACGCCAAATTTGTTGATCTCACCCGCCGGGGCAAATATCTGCTGTTCGAAATGCGCCGGTCCAGTCCGCGATCGACTTTCATCCTGGTGGGCCATCTCGGCATGACCGGACGGATGTATTTGTCTCGAGCCGACAGCCCATTGCCCAAGCACGCTGCCGTCGTGTTGCAGTTGGATCGAGACCAATTTGTTTTTGAAGACACGCGCTACTTTGGCCGGCTCACTTTAGATGCCGGCGGTCTGGAAAAGCTCGGACCGGAACCGCTGAGCGACAACTTCACGCTGGAGGCTTTTTCCAACGGACTCGAGCAATCCGCTCAACCCGTGAAGGTCAAACTGCTCGATCAAAGGCTGGTGGCTGGCGTGGGCAATATCTACGCCAGCGAAGCCTTGTTCCGCGCCGGGATCTCGCCGCGAACGGCCGCGCGTCGATTGCGTCCTGCGCAGGTGGCGCGGCTGTGGCAAGCCATTCGGGATACGCTCGCGGATGCCATTGCGGCCGGCAGCACGGTTCCGTTGAACTATGCCGGAAGCGGGACACGCGATGGCTTGTTTTATTTTGGCAGCGCCTCTGGAGCTAAGAACGCGTACGAAGAGCGCTTGAGAGTTTATGATCGGCAGGGAGAACCGTGTTGGATGTGCCGCGCCAGGATCAAGCGGATCGTGCAGGCGGCGCGGAGTACTTTTTATTGTCCGCAATGCCAGCGTTCGAATTGAGCGAAGCAGATGATTGCGACAAGTGCGATCGCGTCGAGCTTGCGGTGCCAAACAGCAGGATGACGTTAGTGAACGCGAAGTATCTTTGCGGATAAAACAAAATCGTTTGACGATGGCGATGTCGATTTGTAGATTGCGCGTCCCTGTTTGCGGAAGCGGCGGGGAAATCTTGAGAAATCAGGATTGCAAACGGATTCCAGAGTAGCTCAATGGTAGAGCACGCGGCTGTTAACCGTGTGGTTGTAGGTTCGAGCCCTACCTCTGGAGCCAATTGAAGGCATCAGCGGTTCTATCTTTTCCATTTCAGCAAGCAATCGCTCCAACCACTCGTGCCGGTGCTTGATCGGGTCAAAGTGAGTTTCTGTATTCTCCTCTTCGGACGCTGCGTGACTTCTCTCCAGGGATTCTGACATAAATTCTAGACGTCAAAACTCTAATCGAATCGCAAATCCGTTCTCCTTACCAAACGTAGGCGCCTATGCGCTGATCGACATACCTTCAGCCCGCTGTGCCCCATCATTTTACATTGCCACAAGCATGCCTTTTCCTACCATATCGCCCGTCGGTTCGGGAATCTATTGGCGATGAATCCAGAGGAAAAAGCCCGCGTACAGATTGATGCGATGCTTGTCGCGTCCGGATGGGTTGTCCAAAATTACACGGCCGTGGATTTTTCCGCCAATCGCGGCATTGCCCTGCGTGAAGTTCCACTGACCACCGGTCCTTGCGATTATCTCCTGCTGGTGGATCGCAAAGCCGTCGGGGTAGTCGAAGCCAAGAAAGCGGGAACAACGCTTTCCACCGTGGCCGATCAATCCGCCCGTTACGCCAGCAGCCTTCCGGACCTGCTGAAGCACGGCCTCACCGGCGTTCTGCCCTTCCTTTATGAATCCACCGGAGTGGAAACCTACTTTCGCGATGAACGTGACCCTGCGCCTCGCTCACGCCGCGTGTTCACGTTCCACCGACCGGAAACACTCGCTGACTGGGCCACCGAGCCGGACACGTTGCGGCGTCGCCTGGCACAAATGCCGTTTGCTCATCCGCTCGTGACCGCCGGCATGCGGGATTGCCAGATTGAAGCCGTCAACGGCCTGGAAAAATCGTTGGCCGAAGATCGCCCGCGGGCGCTCATCCACATGGCCACCGGCGCAGGCAAAACCTACACCGCCTGCGCCTTCACCTATCGCCTCATCAAATACGCCAAGGCCAGGCGCATCCTGTTTCTGGTGGATCGCGCCAATCTGGGTGAACAGGCCCGCGATGAATTTCACCGCTTCCGCACCCCGGACACCGACCGCCTGTTCACCGAGCTTTACAACGTCCAACACCTGACCTCCTCGCACATCGACGACGTTTGCCGCGTGACCGTCTGCACCATTCAACGGCTGTATTCCATTTTGCGTGGCGAGGAACTGGCCGAGGATGCCGACGAACTCACCGGCGCGGAGCTCGCCAAGGCATTGGGCAATCGTACCCGAGATGTCGCTTACAATCCCGCCGTGCCCATCGAGAAATTCGATTTCATCGTCACCGATGAATGTCATCGCTCCATCTACAATCTCGGGCGGCAGGTGCTGGAATATTTCGACGCCTCGCTCATCGGCCTGACCGCCACGCCCGCGCCGCAGACCATCGCTTACTTCCATCAGAACCGCGTTGCCGAATACAACCACGAGCGCGCCGTCACCGATGGCGTGAATGTTGGCTACGACGTTTACCGCATCAAAACCAAGGTCACCGAAGCCGGCGGCAAGGTGGACAAAGGTTTTCTCGTTGATCACCGCAGCAAAGCCTCGCGCAAAGCCCGCCAGGAAGTGCTCGCCGACGATTTGGATTACACGCCGGAAGACCTCGATCGCTCCGTCGTCGTGCCCGACCAGATCCGCACCATTCTGCGCACCTACCGCGACATCGTGCAGACCGAACTTTTCCCCGGTCGCGAACTCGTGCCCAAGACGCTCATCTTCGCCAAGGACGATTCCCACGCCGAGGACATCGTGCACATCTGCCGCGAGGTATTCGGCAAGGGCAACGACTTCTGCAAAAAAATCACCTATCAGGCCAAGCACCCCGTCACCGGTAAACCCGCCAAAAGTCGCGAACTTATCAAGGAATTCTGCCTCTCGCCCACGCTCCGCATCGCCGTGACTGTGGACATGATCGCCACCGGCACGGACGTGAAAGCTCTGGAAGTCCTCATCTTCCTCCGCGATGTCCGGAGCCGCGTCTATTTTGAACAGATGAAAGGCCGTGGCACACGCGTGCTATCGCCGACTGATTTGCAAGCTGTGTCCGGCGAAGATGCCCGCGCCAAAACTCGCTTCGTCATCGTGGATGCTGTGGGCGTATGCGAGAGCGACAAGACCGAATCCCGCCCGCTCGACCGCCAGCCCACCGTGCCGCTCAAGACGCTGCTCCAGCGCGTCATTTTCCCCGGTGGTCGCGATGAAGACACGCTCACCACGCTGGCCGCGCGCCTTGCCCGGTTGGACCGCGAACTCGAACCCGCCCAACGCCAGCATATCGTTACTGCCTCTGGCGGTCACACACCCGCGACACTCGCCGGGGCATTGCTCCGCGCGTTTGATCCCGACGCTATCGCCGAACGCGCCACCGGAAAGCCCGGCGCTTCACCCAATGAAGTTGCACCGGAGAAATTCACCGCCACTCAGCAGGAACTAATCACCGCCGCGTGCGCCCCGTTCGACAAACCCGCACTCCGCCAGACGCTGGAGCAGTTGAAAAAGGACACCGAGCAGGCCATCGACATCTACACGCCGGACGAAGTGATCGAACACGGCTTCGATGCCGCCGCCAAGGCCAAAGCCGCCGGCCTCGTGCAAGCCTTCCGCGATTACTGCGAGCAAAATCAGGCGCAGATTGATGCCCTGCAAATTCTCTACTCGCGCCCCTACAAACAGCGGCTCACCGAACCAATGCTCAAGGAATTGGAAAAGAAACTCCGCGACCAGCACGCCGCCTGGACCGAGGACAATCTTTGGTCTGCGTTCGCCGCCGCCAAACCCGGCAAGGTGAAAGGCCGCTCGCAGGCCGGACGCTTTGCCGACCTCGTCGCGCTCGTCCGTTT
>JBQCEJ010000450.1:0-3994 GCA_051960355.1 Verrucomicrobiota bacterium
AACTTGTCGGCGCAGCCGTAGTAAACGAACAGCTTGCCGTTGACAACGACGTTGGCGGTGGGAAAAACCACGCCGTGCGCGTAAAGTCCCTGCCATTCGTATTTCGCCTCGGGCGACATGATCGGCTCGGGGCAGCGGGCGATGACTTTGCGCGGATCTTTCAAATCAAGCATCATCGCGCCAACATGATAGATGCCTTTGGCATCCACGCCGTGGTACAGGACGAACCAGCCTTTTTTGTGTTTCAATGGCGGGGTTGAACCGCCAATCTTGCGCTCCCAGTGGAATTTACCCTTCGCGAGCAAGTAATCCTTGCCCCACTTGAGCGGGTCATCGCCGAAACAGATCCAGATGGCGGGATATTTCGTGCCATATTTTTTGCCCTGCCACTGCATCGGCCGGCGGAGGAGGACGTATTGGCCGTTCACCTTTTCCGGGAACAGGATCACATCGCGATCATCAAGTGTCGGATCGGATATCCGGCCAAGGCGGCGATATTTTTTGAAGTCCGTCGTCATCAGCAGGCCGGACGAAGTCAGGTTTTCGCCGAAAGCCCTGGGCTGGGTTTTATCACGCGGGTTATAGGCGGAGTTGTCAGCTTGCAGCCAATACTTTCTTGGAAAGTAGGGGCGATACGCATAGGTGATGAGAAACCGTCCGTCCAGCTTCACGATGCGCGGATCCTCAATGCAGCCCGCATCCTCGCCATCCACGCTGGGTTCCAGATTGGGCCGGGTGGAGACGCGCTTGAAATGAAAACCGTCCTTGCTGGTGGCCAGGCCGAACCGGATGACATGCTGCGCGTCGTTCCCGGCGGCGCGGTAAAGCATGTGGAATGTGCCCTGGTCATAGATCACGCCGGGATTGCACACGACGAGACTTTCCCAGGATTGTTTGGGGTTGGGCGAGAGAATCGGATTGCCGGAATATTTTTCGAGCTTCATAAAAGGGTGAATGGTTCAGCGCCAGATGACCATGAAGGCGATCGTGACGATGAGCAGGATGATGGACAACACCCGGTAGTTCTTGAACCAGGGCAACGCAGTCAGTTCTTCGGTTTCGGCGCGGAAGAAGGCGGGCTTCCAAACAAATCGCTCCACAGCTTGTGGAACCGGTGGTTTGGTAACCAGACTTGCCGCCACCACAATCACCAGTGACACGCCGAAAATAACCGGCGCGACATAGAGGAAATGCCAGCTGGCGAGCGGCGTCTGCTTGATAAACAACAAAAGGAACACGCCGATACCCAGACCGGAAAGCAACCCGGCAAAGGCGCCGGTGGCGCTGGCACGTTTCCAGAACAGCCCGGCGAGGAACACCGCCACCACGGGGGGCGCCATGTAGGAGAGCAGTTGCTGGAAGTATTTGACGAGAGAGTCAAATTTCTGAATTTGCGGCGCCCACAATGCGGCAATGATGATAATGATGAACCCGGCAATCTGGCCGGCGCGCACCTGAGCTTTGTTGTCCAGGTTGGGGCGCAGCTTGGACACGATGTCCATGGTGACCAAGGTCTGGGCGGAATTCAAAATGGAAGCGAGCGTGGAAGTCATCGCCGCGATGAAACCGATCACCACAATGCCAGTGAGACCCGGCGGCAGAATTTCAAACACCAGTTTCGGATAAACCTGATCCGGCTTTTCCAGGTTGGGGAAGAGCACCCTTCCCGCCAGGCCCGGCAGCACCATGATGAAAAAAATGGCAAAGTTGAGCGCGGCGGCCATGAGATTGCCCCAGCGGCCGTGGTTGATGTCCCGGGCGCTGAGCGTGCGCTGCACCATGGCCTGGCTCAGTCCCCAGAAATAAAATCCCAGCATCGGCAGGGTGATGAGCAGTGTCGGCCACGGGACTGATGGATCGTGGATGGGGCGAATCAAGCTGAGTTGATCTGGCGGCGTTGCCTGCATCACCGCCGACCAGCCGCCGGCTTTGGCAAATGCGGTGAAGGTCAGCAAAATGGAGCCGCCGATCAGCACCAAGGACTGAACCATGTCCACCCACATCACCGCTGAAAGCCCGCCGATGACGGTGTAAGAGGCGGCCAGGATTGCCAGTCCCCAGATAAGCACCTTCAAATCCAAGCCCGGAAACACCATCTTCATCATCAGCGCCCCGGCATAAAGTGTCACGGCGGCGTCGGCAAAGGTGTAACCGATCACGGTGATGGCGGAGAGATAATACCGGCTGCGCGCATCATAACGGCCCTCAAGAAATTCCGGCAACGTGAAGATCTTGTTGCGCAGGTAAAACGGGAGGAAGAAAACAATGAAGAAGATCGTGGGGATGATCGCCGCCGAGATGCCGTAATTGAAGACGGAGATGCCGGTGCTGTAGGCGTCGCCCGCCCAGCCCACCAGCGAGGAACTCGACACCACCATGGCGAACATGGACAGGCCAATCAGAGGCCACGTCATGCCGCGCCCGCCCAGAAAATAATCCTCCGCGCTCCGGCGCTTCGAGTGATACAGCCCCCACGCGATCAACACCAGGACATAGATGGCCATAAAGGCCAAATCAAGATGAGTTAGATTGACTTTAGGCATGTTCAAATGGATTCCAAACTGAGCGCGTGATGATATTTCTCCCGGCGCTCATCTTACTCCAGATGCCAAAGTCATTCTTTGGGCGCTTATCGCGAGTGAATCTGGCCGGCAGGGAAGAACCAAGCAAAGTAAGAGCGGGGAGCGCGGGCGTTTCATTGAATGCAAATGTATGAAGGCCTGCGCCCCGCATCGACCCGTCAAAATTAACGGGGAAAACCGTTCACCCGTTTGGCGGCGATGCGGCGGACGCAGATGGTTTGGGCCGGGACGGGACGGCAGGTCAAACCTGCAAGAACTTGGCCACGGCTTGGGCGCGCGAATGCACCTGCAGCTTTTCGTAAATGCTGCGGATGTAGCAATTCACGGTGGGCACGCTCAACTGAAGTTGATCGGCGATTTCCTTATAGAGATGACCCTGGGCGAGCAACTCCAGCACCTGGCGTTCGCGGGGGGCAAGTTTGTCCGCGGCCGAAGCGGCGGGTTCGGATCGCTGGAAGGACTTCACGATCTTGCGGGCGATGCCGCTGCTCATGGGCGATTCGCCCCGGTGGATGTCCACAATGGCGGTCAGCAGTTCCTGGCGCGAGGCGCGCTTGACCAAATACCCGGTGGCGCCCGCCGCAAGCGCCTGGAAAATCCGCTCGGCATCGTCATAAACCGTCAGCATCAGGAACTGGGTCTTAGGCATACGCGCTTTTAACTGGCGCACGCATTCGATTCCGCTGATGCCGGGCAGATTGATGTCAGAAAGAACCACATCGGGCGCTTTGGCCGGCAATTGCTCGACCGCTTCCTCCGCATTGCCGTGTTCGCTGACAATCTTGAGGCGCTTGTCGCTGGCGATCCACTCTTTGATGGCGTTGCGCAAGGCTTTGTCGTCCTCCACCACAGCGATGCGGATGTTCATTTGCGTTTCTCCTTGGGCTGGGAATCAACGGGAACAAAAATTTCGACGCGGGTGCCCTGACCGGGTTCGCTGTGGATGACCACACGACCGCCGGCGCGTTGCAGCCGGCTTCTCATGTTGGGAAGGCCGTTGCCTTTGCTGGCCGCCGCTTCCGGCACTTTGAAGCCGCGGCCATTGTCTTCGATGTTCAAATGGATTGCATCATCCACACAGGTCAGCGAGATGCGGACTTCGGTGGCGGCGGCATGTTTGATGACGTTGTTCAAGGACTCCTTGAAGACCAGAAACAACTCGTGCCGTTTCTGCGCCTCGAGCGGGATGGCCGGCAGGTCCACCGGAATGTCCAGGCGGCAGGCGATTTGACTCCCGGCGAGCAGGTTCGTGGCGAACGAGGAGAAATAATCCGCCACGTTGTCGAGGTAATCCCGCCTGGGATCCTGGGCCCAAACAATCTCCTCCATCGTGCGCGTCAATTGCCGGGATGAATCGCAAATCTCCTGCAAGCGCTGCTCCTGGCGGGAACCGGCGGCCGCTTCCAGTGCCG
>JBQCEJ010000451.1:0-14789 GCA_051960355.1 Verrucomicrobiota bacterium
AGTTCACGAAAGGACGTCAACGAATTGGCCTTGGGCGAATAGCTTTCAATGGCGCGAACTTGCGGCGTAATTCGACTGATCGGGTAACCGGGTCCGGGGTTTCCCATGTCGGTCCGCGCGCCCGGCGCGCCGAAGAATTTAAACCCGCCCGCCGCCAGACTCGTTTCGTTGACCGGCATGACGTCCGAAGTGGAAACCGGCGCGCCGGGAGCATTTTGCACGAGATACGGTTCGATAAATCCCGCATAGACGGTGGCGCCTTTCAAATCCCAGACCCGCGCGTCGGCGGGAACCGTCACGTTTTTGCCAACCGATTGAATCAAGCCATCGCGAATCACGATCGTCGCGGAATCCAGAGTTTCGCCCGGACGAATGACGACTCTGGCGCCGACCAGAGCGTGAACACCCAAGGGCAAAGGACGGAAACCGGGCGGGAGAAGTTCGCGGGCGGAAACCGCCTTGAGAAGGAGCAGCGCGAGCAGGCCGCTGGCAATGATGACGCGCGGAAAGCGATTGCAGAAATTCATTTCGAGCGAGCAATGTGCAATCGAACCCCGGCCAAGGCAAGGCGGGGTTCTCGTGCGCACAGCGATTGGGCGCATCCTGACCCTGCCTCGGTTCACATCGCAGGAGGAGCGCGGCGTTCACGCCGCTTCAATGTGGAAGAACACGAGCGGTTTCATTTATCCCGACGCTTTCAAACATCGGAACATTGATGCGGGATGAATCCCGCGCTCCCTAAAGTGAGAATTGCTGGCGTGCGCAGATCGTCGCGAAAATCCGCCTCCGGACGTGGGCGGCGACGGCTGGTTCGACCAAAAATACTGGATCAAGCGCGGCTCTGGTACAACGCCACCAGCGCGGCGCCTATTGCCTGGGAAAGATCGCCCAGAACGGCGGGAGTGATCGTGATGCTGCCACGCTGCACCGGCCAGAGATACGGATGCGCCGCTTCGCGCACGATCCGCAGATAGCGTTCGCGGAATTCCGGCAAGGTCGCCTCGGCATCCATCAACCCGCCGCCGATCACCACGAATTTCGGATCGAGCGCCATCGCCATATTGGCGACGTGCAAACCCATGGCGCGGGCTTGGAAATCAAAAATCTCCACCGCCAGCGGATCACCCTTTTGGGCGAGACCGCGCAACGACAGCACTTTTTCTTTCGCGGGCAGGGCCGACTTTGCGAGTTTATGCTTGGGATATTTACGCAGCTTTTCCGCGAGCAAATACGGCAGGCCGGAAAGCGTGGTGTAGGCTTCGATACAACCCCAGTCACGGCCGCAGCCGCATGGGAACGCCTTCATGCCCAGCAGATGCAGCGGTGCAGGCATGTGCGCGCCTTCCATTCCCGCGAGATTATCGCCATCCAGCGGCAGACCGTCCTGACCGATGAAAGCGCAACCCAAACCGGATCCGGGCGCGAGCATCAGCACAGACGCTTTCGTTTCGCCGCGGGCGTATTGGGCTTCCGCCACGCCGCCATAATTGCCGTCGTTTCCCATAATCAACGGCAGAGCGCGGCCGGCGGCCCGGGCCAGAGCCTTGCTGTAAGCGGTTTGAACATCCCAGCCGGCGAAGCTCAGCGGCAGATTGGCAGAGCGATCCAGCACGCCATAACGTTGATACGGCCCAGGAATCGCCAGACCGACACCCTTGACCTGATTCCATGTCAGCGAGTTCTGTTGCAGATAATCATTGGCGGCGGCAATCCAGCTCGCGACCACCGCATCCGGACCATCCTGAGAATTGGTCGGACGCTGCAACAGCTTGGTCGAAATCGCGCGGCCATCGTCCCAGACTGCCCCGACTTTGGAGGTGGTGGCGCCGCTGTCGGTGCCGATGAAAACGCTGCGTTCGGTTTTAGTGGTCAAACCACGCGCGCGCCGGGGGGAACGAGTCTGGGAAATCCGCTTCTTTTTCATCGGCAAAGAGAAGCCGGGAAAAAAATCAAAGGCAAGCGATTATTGGCGTTCTGAGGGCGCTTCACCCGCGTCGTCACTTCACCTTGACGCAGAATTCCGTGGCGCCGGAAATCTTCCCGAGATCACCTTTATAGAATTGGTTGCGGTAATCCTCCGTCTCCAACAGGTGCTGATGGAGTTCATTCTCGTCGCGCTTGATGATGAATTTAAGTTCGTGGAGATCGCCCGACCAACGGAACCCATTGAAAAATTCCGCGCCGGCGAACTGCGTTTTATAGAGCGCCGTTTGCGAGTAGCAGGTGCCGAGATAGAAATACTTCAGAGTGCGCTCGGCAAACAACGCGACCGCCGAGGTCATCATGAACATGCCCAAATTGCGGGAATAATAATTCAAGTCGTAGAACGCGTAATAGTAATAAGCGAGCTGCTTCGACTCGACGTAGAGCGTCGCGAAGCCGACCTCAGCGCCGGTTTTGGCGTCGGTGAACACGAGCACGTGCGAAATGATCGGCGAATTGAACAACGAATCGAGCCGGTCAAAACTCATCACGTCCTTGCCAAACTTGATGTCGGCGTAGGTTTTGAAAAACTGGCGTCGCGCCGGCGTGTATTCAAACTTGTCGCGCGGGACGAGTTTGACCTCGATGCCTTCGCCTTTGCGCAGGATGCGCCGGTTCTCCGAGGATGGCTTGAATTTCCCGAGGTTTACCCGGATTTGCCGGCACAGATAGAAACGATCCAGATCGCGTGAGGACGGCAGGAAACCGGCATTGAAAATGTCCGCCGGAGTTTCGGCAGGTTCCGGCACGGCCCAGATCGCGTAGGGAAACTGGTAATGCTTGTAGTCAGATTTTTGTTCGGAAAAAAGAAGCTTCATCGCGCCGGAACCTTATTTCACTGCCACCGCTTCGATCGCGGCCGCAACGGCCTTCCCATTCACATGCGGTTTGGAAGTGCCATTGACACACTTGCGCCGCAAGCGCAGCCGCCAGCTGGTCAGCACTTCGTAGGAAACAGAGTTCTTCAGCTTGGCCAGATCGTGCACGGTGATTTCTTCGTTCGCCTGCCGACCCATGATCACGGCCTCATCCCACATCTGCGCTTCGGGAATTTCCGTGATGTCCACCATCAAGGCATCCATAGCAATGCCCCCAACGAGCGGGGCGCGCCGGCCGTGGATCAGCGCGCCACCGAGATTGCGCACGCGCGGGAAACCATCGCCGTAGCCAATCGGCAACACCGCAATCCGACGATCCGAGCGCGCCGTGTAATGCATCCCGTAACCGACGACTTCGCCGGCCTTGAGTTTCTGAATTGACGCGATGCGCGCTTTCACCGACATCACCGGTTCAATTCCCGGTATGCGGCGGCAAACGGTCGATGGAAAAACGCCATACATCAGAATCCCAACCCGCACCATGTCGCGATGCGCGTGCGGCAAAGCCAAAAACCCACCGCTGTTGCAGAGATGCTGATGCGGAACACGAATGCCACTTTCCGCGAGACGCCGCAGGACTTCGTCGAAACGGCTGATCTGAAGATTGGCGAAACCTTTTTCAGTTTCATCCGATTGCGAAAAATGGCTCATCACGCCTTCCAGCAAGAGGGATTTCTCTGCGCAAACCTGTTGGATTAACTCCAGCGCCTCGTCCCAGCGCACGCCGTAACGGCTCATGCCGGTATTAATTTTCACGTGAACCGGCACGCGCTTGCCCATTTGCGCCGCCACGCGCGCCAACTTGCGAACGGTCTGGGGTTCATTCACGCAGACGGTCAAATCGTGCCGGACGCACCAGGGCAATTCCTCTTCCTGCCTTTCGCCCAGCAGCAGCAGCGAGGAGGAGATGCCGCCTTGCCGCAGCGTCATGGCTTCCTCGAGCGTGCTGAGACCGAGAAAGGCCGCGCCTTCCTCCACGGCAATCCGCGCGACATCCAGCGCGCCGTGCCCGTAAGCTTCATCTTTGACCACCGCCAGGAGTTTCACCTGTCGTGGCAATTCGCGGCGGATGATCTGAAGATTGCGGCGCAGCCGGCCCAAATCAATTTCAACCCACGCGGGGCGCAACGGAAAAACTGTCGAATCAAAATCCATTTTTTTACCGCTGGTTTTAAACCACGAATTGACGGAGGGCGCAAAGCTGAAATATTTATTTTTCCAATCACGGAATTTGGCGCAAAGCCAGCTTGACTTTGCCACTCTCAACCGCGAGAAAATTGGGCAAGGTGTTTCCCATTCCAAACAACTTCTACGCGCAGTGGCGCTTGAACAGCGGCGCGGTTTCGATGCTTCATGAAGACCACGAGATTCCTCCCGAATATCTTCTCCAGGCGATCTGGCAGCACCAGCGCCTGCTCCGGCAGGAACTCAAAACCCAGGACGGCCGGTCCGTTCGCATTCTGCACCCGGGTTTTCTCAGCCGCGAAGGCGGACCCGATTTTCGCGGCGCCGTGATTCAGTTTGGAAACTCGCGGCCTTGCTCCGGCGATATCGAAATTGATCTGCACGCCCATGGCTGGCGCGCACATGGCCATGACCGCAACCCTGCGTTCCAACACGTGATCCTGCACGTGATCTGGGCAGGCGAAAATGCCTCCGTCGGCGCGCCCCCGGCACTGCTGATCGGCGGCAAGCTCGATGCCTCCCTCAGCGAACTTGCCTTCTGGCTCAATTCTGAAGCGGCCGAAAATCTTCCGGATCAGTTGCGCGGACAATGCTTCGCACCTTTGCGCGAATTATCCGCCGAAAAGCTTTCCGAACTGTTGCGGGAGGCCGGACGCATCCGCTTTGGAGCCAAGGCCGCCCAATTACAGGCGCGCGCCCGGCAGGTCGGCTGGGAACAAGCGCTCTGGGAAGGTCTGTTCCGTGCGCTCGGTTACAAACACAATTCCTGGCCCATGCAATGTCTGGCCGAGCAACGATTGGCCTGGAACAGCCCGCAACTGTCCGCCGGCTCGCTGCAAGCCCGCCTGCTCGGCATCAGCAGTCTGCTCCCGGCGGAACTGACCCGGGCGCAGGCCAGCGCCGACAGTTATCTGCGGACGGTTTGGGATCAGTGGTGGCGGGAACGCGAGGAATTTGCCGAACACGTGTTGCCACGCACGCTCTGGCGTTTTAACGGGCAACGCCCGGCCAATCATCCGCAACGTCGTCTCGCCCTCGCCGCGCACTGGCTGGCCGACGGTCATTTAGCCGAAAAACTGGAACGCTGGTGCACCACTCCCTTGGCGGACGACCGGATGGCGGCCGCGCTCTTGGAGACGTTGCAGATCGGGCCCGATGACTTCTGGGCGTGGCATTGGACGATTCGTTCTCCGCGATTGAAACGTCCACAGCCATTGCTCGGACCGTCGCGAGTCACGGATCTGGCGGTGAATGTAATCCTGCCGTGGCTTTGGATCCGGGCCGCCGAAGGAAAGAATCAGAGATTGCAGACCATCATTGAACATCGGTTCAATGCCTGGCCTGCGGCGGAAGATAACGCGGTCTTGCGGATGGGGCGACAGAGGCTGCTGGGAACGACCTCAAAACGGGCCTTGCGAACAGCGGCAGAACAGCAGGGCTTGATTCAGATCATCCGCGATTTCTGCGATCACTCCAACGCCGTCTGCGAGAACTGCCGGTTTCCCGAGTTGGTGGGCGGCTGGAAATAGCCGCCGACCTGAATCTCAAACCAATCACTCACGATGGCTGTGGGCGACTGGCGTATGCTCGGCTTCCGGCTCCGGTTCGGGCGAAGGTTTGGCCTTCTCGGCTTTGGGCGCATCCGGTTGAGCGGCAGCGGAACCCGAGGCTTCTTCGCTCGGCTGATTCGGGTTTTTCGCGCGCTTATTACGCGGCAACGGACTGATCATCACGTTGATGCCTTTGCCGATGAGCTTGGGCGGAAAATCGGGATGGCCGTAGGGCGCAATGTTTTCCAGAAATTTCTTTACCACCTGAAAGCCAAACTCCGTGTGGGCCATTTCGCGGCCGCGGAATTTCAGCGTCACCTTGACCTTCATGTCTTCACATAGGAAGTCGATGGCGTGGGTGGTTTTGACTCCCAGATCGTGGGGGTCAATACGCGGGCTGAGCTGGACTTCTTTGACCATGCTCGCGTGCTGATGCTTTTTGGATTCCTTCTCCTTCTTGGCCTGCTCGTATCGGTATTTGCCGTAATCGACCACGCGGCAGACCGGCGGTGTCGCCGTGGGCGCGATTTCAACCAGATCCACGCCGCTGGCACGGGCCAGATTCAGCGCGTCACCGAGCGAAATGATTCCAAGTTGCTTGCCATCGATGCCGATGACCCGTACTTCGCGGGCACGGATTTTCCCGTTGACCCGGACGAATGAACTAGGAGAGGAAAAGCTACGTGGAGAGAAAGGGCGACTCAAGAAACCCTCACCGGTTGAACTTTATTCATGCAGATTTTTAACAGACATACTGAGCTATTTATGCCGCGTAATTAAGCACCTGCTCAGAATTGTGCAAGTAAATAATGCCCGTTCGTCTTGATTGATATAGGGTGTTTCCCCCGAAGCCTATGCCGCCGCAGGCAACGCTCGTTTGGCCAGGATGGCGTCCACGATTTTGCGCGCGACTTCCGGCTTCTCCACCAAGGCCTTTTGCGAGGCATCCTTCCCCTGCCCGATCAACTCGCCATTGAACTGCAACCAGGCGCCCTTTTTTTCCACCACGCCGTGTTCAATTCCCATGTCGAGAATGCTGCCCTCCTTGTTGATGCCGTGATTGAAGATGATGTCGAACTCCGCTTCCACAAAAGGCGGCGCCACCTTGTTCTTGACGATTTTCACTTTCACATGATTGCCGAGAACATTTCCAGAGGCGTCCTTGATGGCTTCTTTGCGGCGGATATCGATCCGCACACTCGCGTAAAACTTCAACGCCTTGCCGCCGGGCGTGGTTTCCGGACTGCCGAACATGACGCCCACCTTTTCGCGCAGCTGATTCGTGAAAATGCAGGTGGTCTTCGACTTATTCAAAATCGCCGTGAGCTTGCGAAGCGCCTGGCTCATGAGCCGCGCCTGCATGCCCATCGTCGCCATGCCCATTTCACCTTCGAGTTCCGCTTTGGGAACCAGCGCGGCGACGGAATCGATCACAATCACATCCAGGGCATTCGAGCGGGCGAGCGTTTCGCAAATGGTCAGAGCTTCTTCACCGCTGTCGGGTTGGGAGACGAGCAGATCATCGAGGTTGACCCCTAGTTTCTTTGCATAAGCTGGATCCAGCGCGTGCTCGGCATCAATGAACGCCGCCAGCCCGCCGGCTTTTTGGGCATTGGCAATGACGTGCAACATCAAGGTGGTTTTGCCGGAGGATTCCGGCCCATAAATCTCCACCACCCGACCGCGCGGAATGCCACCCACGCCCAGCGCGAGATCAATCGCCAGTGCGCCGGTGGGGATGACTTCAATCTGCTTCAGCGCGCGGGCATCGCCCAAACGCATAATGCTGCCATCGCCGTAGGCCTTGGTGATGCTGGAGATGGCTGCTTCGAGATCACGCTGGCGGGCGGCGGCGAGTTTCGCGACTTCTGAGCTCTTGACGTCAGCAACGGCAGGTTTTTCAGCAACTTTGGGCGGCATATCAGATAAAAATGGTAAATTGGTTTTGGTTCCCGGGTAAAAATCCGGACATCACAGTAGAAAGTTCTCCGAGCTTCGTCAACGCGGCGAAAGCATTTGAAGCGAATAATTATTTGCTGCGGGCACGTCGATGGTTTACTCATTCTGCGCACGGCAGGAAGGGTGGCTGAGTGGTTGAAGGCACCTGACTCGAAATCAGACGGAGTCGCAAGGCTACCGTGGGTTCAAATCCCACCCCTTCCGCCACCTAAAACAAGCATCTTCAAGAAAAGGCAAGCCCACGCGAAGCTACTGAGCCCTCGGCTGCACTTCACGAAGCAGCAGAACCTCAACAACGCCCGCATCGAATACAACCGCCGCCGCACTGAGGTAGAGGGCGTGACCCGTATGCCGAACCAGGAGCGAGTCATTGAGCGCCACATCGATGCCAAACATCCGAGCGGTCCGTGGCCTTTCGGTCGGTACGCAACACTGCCGCAAATCGGATGGAATGCGGCCAATTTGTATCAGGCGGGCAAAATCCTTCCAAGGGGCAACATCCCGCAAAGGATTTCTCGTCCGGAATTGTCCTATTGTGTAGAAAATAGACGCACATGGTCACCATAGACCAGGACCGGAACCGGATTGCTCAGCGCCAGAACGACGAGGCTGAGGCTTTTGAAGACTTGGTCCGGGAGCATCAGCGCCTGATTCACGCACTCTGCTATCGTATGACCGGATCGCTGGCCGATGCCGAAGACCTCGCCCAGGAAACCTTCATTCACGCCTATCAGCGCTTGGAGGGTTTCCGGGCCGAAGCGCGCTTGTCCTCCTGGCTTTATCGCATTGCGGTCAACCAGTGCCTGAATTGGCAAAAAAGGAAGCAGCGGCAGGACCGGCTGCACCAGACTTGGAGTGAGTTGGACAGGAACGGCGACTCTGCGCCCGGGGATTGGACGAAAGAAATTCAAGAGGCGCTCCTCAAGCTACACCCGAAACAACGGGCCGCGGTAATCCTGACGACCTATGAGGGGCTCAACCATGCCGAAGCTGCCCAAGCGCTGAATTGTTCCGAGACAACCGTCTCTTGGCGACTGTTCGCCGCCCGAAGGAAGCTCAAATGCCTGTTGAAGCATCTGAGGAGGCCCAGCCCATGAAAAACCAGGAACTGGAACAGATGTTAAAAATCGCCCGTCTGCCGGAACGCGAGGAGAGTTACTGGGTGCGCTTTCCGGGGCAGGTGATGACAAAAATCCAGGAGCGTGCCGCCGGTGTCCGCAGCCTGCCACGTCGCCACAGCTTGGCGCCTCTGTTCGCCACGCTGCTTGGCGGCCTGAGGCTTAAACCGGTATTCGCCCTTGCTCTCGCTGGAGTGTGCGTTGGGCTCGGCTTCGTCTTCGGCCTCTGGACGGCCAATCATTCATCGGAGAACGCGACGCAGCTTGCGGTAGTCAGAAAATACTACCAGGAATTGGAAGCCCTGTTCCCCAACCAAATCCGGGCCGTGATTTTTGACGCCCACGGAGCCCGGCTGGAGTTGGCCGAAAGGGCCGACGTGCCCGTCTCGCCACCGCTCTTCTTAAGAATCGGGGGGCCGCAGGGCTGCCAGGAGTTTGTGACGTTCAGCGGGCAGAGCATCCGCATCCACGGAGAGAGCTGTGAGGTGCTGCTCGACCAGCGGGGAGACGTTTTGTTGGTCGGAGAGCGCTCGGTGTGGTCCAGTTCGGAACCGCGCGGCAAAGCGGGGGCCTACCGGGTTGAAGCCGGGCCGTTATATAAAACCTCATGAAAACCGCCGTCTGGTTTTTCCTGCTGGTCTGCTCAATCGCCTCTGTGGCGCCCGTTCAGGCCCAAGTCCAGGTCCTGTCAGACGAGGAGCCTCAACGGGTCTTCTCGGGAGACGGGCGAAAAATCAGCCTCGGGCTCCGCAACACCACAGAGAGGACGCAGGCCGCCCATCTCCGCCTCTCTCTTTATCAGGCCAGTTCGGTCACTGCCATGCCGCTAGGCGAGCAGCCGTGGAAATCCCTGGAGCTGCTGCCCGGTCAAACGGTATTGGAATCCGCCACGCTGGCCTTCCCGCCGGTCAAAGCCGAAACGCGCTTCGTCGTGAAATGGCTGGCTGGTAGCAGCAACGAAGTGGCCGGCACGACTGATGTGTGGGTGTATCCGACCAACCTGCTCCAGGAGCTGAAGGCGCTTGGGGGCGAGTACCCATTGGGCGTGCTGGATCCCCAGGGAGAGCTGAAACCACTGCTCAAAGCCGCCGCCGTGGAGTACGTGGATTTGGGGGACACCGCCCTGGAGAATTACCCGGGCAAGCTGGCCATTATTGGCCCCTTCCAGAGCTCAGCGCAGATGCAGGAGGGTCTGCCGCACCGCCTCAAAGTCCTGGCGCACAAAGGCGTGGCGGTGGTCTGGCTGCTGCCCCGGCTCCAGCCGCCGCCCCAAAAACCATACGCCCTCACGCCTTCTTTTTACACGGTAACGGAAGGCAAAGGCGCAGTGGTCGTGGCCCAGGCCAATCTGGTGGCCTCGCTCGCCGAGAGCCCGGAGGCCCAACTCAATTTGCTGGCGTTGGCCCGGCGGGCGCTCCATCCGCTGCCCTATCCATTACCTCAGCTACCCTCATCACCATGAATCAACCTACGATTATGAAAAGGCTCCCCTCCTCACTGCTGGCTCTTTTGAGCGCGCTCGGGTTGTTTGTCTCCAAGGCGCACGCGGCGCCCGCTGACGCGCCCCCGCTCACGGTGGCCATTTTCGATTTTGACTCCAAAGATGAAGCCGTGCGCGACCTGGGGCCCAAAGTGGCCGTGCTCCTCAACGCCAATCTGTCGGCCGAACCGCAGCTCATCACCGTTGAGCGCGCCGAGTTGGAGAAAGTGCTTGGCGAACAGGAACTGGGCCTCTCGGGCACCGTCTCGCCCGACACGGCTGCCAAAGTCGGCCACCTGACCGGCGCCAAGGTGCTCGTCACCGGCCGCGTGTTCAAGGCCGACAAAGAACTCATCCTGGTGGCCAAGATTATCGGCATCGAAACCAGTCGCGTTTACGGGGAATTGGTCAAAGGGACCGCCGCCGGCGCCTCGCTCACTGACATTTCCAGTGAATTGGCCAAAAAGATTGCCACCACGCTCACCCAGAAAGGCGATACGTTGGTCGCCAAGGTCGAGAGCCATGAAGACCGTATCGCCCGGCTCAAGAAGTCCTTGAAGGCGAGCAAGCTGCCCGCCGTCTCGGTCAAGATCGACGAGCGCCACTTCGGCCAGCCGGTGATTGACCCGGCCGCTGAAACCGAATTTGGGCTCATTCTCAAGGAATGTGGCTTCACGCTGGTGGACGATAAATCGCCGCAAAAGGCCGATGTGGAAATCACCGGCGACGCTTTTAGTGCCTACGGGCTGCGCAAAGGCAACCTCATCTCCTGCAAGGCGCGCATCGAGCTCAAGGTGCAGCGGCGCACCGGTGAAACTTTGGCGGTCGACCGACAGACCAGTGTGGCGGTGGATGTCGCCGAGCAAACCGCGGCCAAGACTGCGCTGCAAAACGGGGCAGCGGAGCTGGCCGACCGCATCATTCCTAAGCTGGGCCAGTGAGAGAAAGAACTAGGGCGAATGCCAGTAACTGCGAACTAAGGAGCCTATTACCGGGCGCTGCATGACTGCCATGTAACTACATGAATAAAAGCGTTTTGACTTTCGCAATCTCTCTCTTGGCCTTGAACTTGACGGCACAGCCGGGTAAGCCGGTCCGCCTGGCCTTGGTGCCCGAAACGGACGAGGTGTTCGCGGCTTGTGATGTATTGACCGCGCGGCTCTCGGGAGATGGAAAATTGCAATTGCTCGAGCGTGCGAACATCGAGCGGGTATATCGCGAGCAAGGCCGGTCGGCTGCAAACCGGGATGACTTGAAAATGGGCCGCCTCCTCGGCGCGGACGGGTTGCTGCTCTTGAATGTTATTCGGACACCGCAGTCCACCAACCTGCTGGCGCGGCTCGTGGCGGTCAAACCAGGCGTGGTTCTGACCGATGGCAGCTTTCCGTGGCCGTTGCGGGACCTGAAAGAATGGACGGACTCGGTGGCCACCGGCATCGGCACCTTCGTGCCAAAACTCGCTCTGAGTGCCAATGATGCGGTGGCGCTTTCCCTGGTGAACCTGCGCTCGGCCGTGCAATCCGCTAACGCAAGCGAGTTGGAGCAACAACTCAAGCTGTTGGCAATCCAACGATTGAGCCGGGAACGGCAGCTATTTGTCCTGGAACGACAGAAAATGCAATTACTCGACGAGGAGAAGACCCTCAAAGCTGAGAACGCGGCGTTCTGGAGTGGAAGCTATCTGCTCGACGGGATCGTGGACCAAAGCGGCTACTCGAAGGACACCGTGACGATTAACGGGCGCCTGACACCCCCCAAAGGCGGGGCGCCGCTGGCCTTTGAGGTAAACGGAAACCGCACGAATCTCACGGAGGTGATCAACCGTTTGGCGCTAAAGGTCCTAGCTCTGCTCAAAGCCCGGTCCAGCGTGCCGGAATGGAATGCCACTGCGGAAGCCACGCAGTATTTTGAAGAAGCCAAATGGGCCCTGCGCTGGGGCGTGGTTCCGGAGGCGCAAGCGGCGGCGGATTCGGCTTGGGCGTTAGGGAAGCGGGATCAAGAGTGCGCCACCATTCGCATCAAATCTTACCAAAGCGCCCTGAGCGATATACCGATCGAGGGAAAGGTCCTGATTGATGCTGCGCTCGTTGCTGACGAGGAAAAGTCTGATCGCGATTGGCTGGCTGGCCACATTGCAGAGGCTTCCAAATCAGGTCCCGTGGTGATGGTTGAGCGCAACCAAATTGGGCTTTCCTATACGACGTTAGTGTCTGCACCCGACCCGCAGATGGTCGACGTTTCGAGGCACATCCTGGCACTTTATTACGAGTTCAGCCGGAATGCGCCCGCCACGGGACCTGGGGACTCATTCAGGGTGCCGCCTGCTTCATGACGTCAGCGTAAGGTTTGCCGTCAAGCAAGACCTCTCGAATGCGCGCCTGACCGGACTTGGAAACGACTGCTTGAACCTCCAACTTGCCCGAGGGACTGCCGGTTTGCTCCTGGACGTAGAAGCGCTCCAAGCCGTATTCCACATGAACGGAAGCACTGTCGCGCCAAATGCGCGTGACCGTGCCTTTGAGCAAAACTTCGTTGTCGGAAACGGAAAGGTCATTCGTTCCGGCGCGCACCGCTTGATAATACTTTCCCTGCGGCGCGAGTGCGACAAAAACGGTCGCTCCCGGGGGCAACGAGTTGGTGAGCGGTGGTGAAAACAGATCGCGCGACAGGTCACTGATCTTGTAATTCAAAATTACGTAATCGCCGCGCAACAGATCACGCGGGTCGACGATGTGGGTTTCGAGGAGAACGGTCCGACCTTGGGCGAGCAGAACTTCCTGCCGCACAGTGGTGCCGAGAATCCAGACGGTTTGCAGCGCCAGAACGAGAAGAAGCAGTTTGAGTTTCATGATTACGGTTCTCCCGGTTGCGAGGTGCTGAGCCGACGCAACAGTCCGCGCCGTTTTCTTTCCAGATAAATTCCAAACACGATGAGAAAGATTCCCGAAACCAGAAACATGATGCCGGTGCGAGCCATTGATCCGACGAGCACGATGTAAATGGCGAGAATATCCAAGGCGATCAGGACGATGCCGAGGTTGATCATGAATGGCGAATGTTCCTGAAGGCCGACTTGAATTTCCAACAAGCAAAACACGAAAACCCGATCGCAGCGATCCAATGATAACCGAAGCTGTGCCGGCTGTAATCGATCACGTTCCATTCCGGCGCCAGATACATTGCCCCAGCCAGCAGCCCGATTGCTCCCGCCAGCGCCAACATCCAGGTCCAGCGCCACTGCCGGGTCAGTTCAGCGAGGCGGGTGGAACCCGCTGCAACGCAGGCCAGAGCCAGCAAACTCAAAGCGGGAAAGACCCAGGCGTGGACGTTGGAAAAGCCGGAATCGTGACGCCCAAAAATACCCCAACTCAGTGGATAAACGAACACATGGAAACCCAGCAGACCGAGCTTCTCAGTCGCGGGTGCAAACTCCGCAAAGCGCGTGCCTCGAAGAGAATATCCAAGCCCCAGATAAGCCAACCCGAGCAGCGCATAGAGCAGCAGTTGATATTCGTCGCTCCCGAAATAAAGCAAACTGTCGCGCGCGTTCGCTTCCAAGCCGAACCAAATGCCAAACGCGAGCAGGACCAGAATGTGTTGAGCTTTGGAACGCAGAAGCCAGGGCAGCGCGGCGATTCCAAGCCACCAGAGCAGAATCGCGTTCGGCGCGCGAGAGACCAGATTATAAACCTGCCCGACGAGCGCAATGTTGCCGAGAAACAACAGCGAGCCGGTGAAATGCAATGCTTCGCCGGCTTTTGGGAATTGCTTGTGGACCTCGCGCAGATACCAACCTCCCGCATGTGCCGCGAGCATCAACATCAGACCCACGCCGATCTTCACGCCGCGCGGAATCTCATCCCAATTGGCGGCAACGAGCAGGATAATGCCGCTGGCGATCAGGATCGCTCCGATAAAGGAAATGATCGTCAGAAACCGGCTGTCGTCCTATTTCAGTTTGAAATGGGCAATGATGCTTAGGCGCTGTTCGTCCGAGATCAGCCCGGCCTGAGCCAATTTTTCGATGTCAGCACGCTTCATAATTGTTTCGCCCCTGGATTGAGAATCTAAGCACCTCGACTGAAATTCGTTTCCGAACTCCGGCGACTGTGAGGTTCTCGCGCATTGAATTCAAGCAGCAATAGACTGCGCTGTTCCGCTGGTATTGCGGCCAAAATGAGGTGAGCACTTGAGCCGGCGTTTGAACTGCGCGCGGCGTTCGTTTGTTTCGTCAACCGCATACAGCCGCTTCACAAGATCAAGAAATCCGTTTTGCAGTTCGGCCACACTCATGTTTGCCGGTTGATAATTGATGTCGAACAAGGTGCAAAGTTCCCACGCATTTTCACGGAGGATTCGCCCTTCCTGACGCAAGCGGCGATAGAGCGGCGTGCCGGGAAAAGCGGTCAGAAATGTAACCTGAACTTCATACAGCCCGGACTCGCGGACAAACTCGAAGACATCGTCGAACACTTCCGGCGTGTCCGCGTCGAGACCGAGAATGAAACAGCCGTTCACGGTGATGCCGTACGATTGAATCTTCGCGATCGCGGCTTTGTAGGACTCCAGACGCGCGGCTTTCCAGTTATTCTTCAATTCCAGTCCATTGAGGCTGGCGCGACGTGGACTTTCCAAA
>JBQCEJ010000452.1:0-4459 GCA_051960355.1 Verrucomicrobiota bacterium
ACCCAATTGACTGATCGTCTCGTGGCTTCCTACGCCCGTTCCGGGGGAATCAACCACTTGGACGGCAAAAATCTGCCCTCAAAACGCGGGATCACAATCATTACGATCGACCTGCTGCGGCTGCTCTTTCCCGGTTTCTTCGACGAGAAGTTGATTCATTCCTCGGAGGTCAAAGTGGAAACCGCCGCTCTGCTGGACACCGTGCTGGGCGCCTTGGAAGACGAAATTTACAAAAGCTTGGAGTACAGCCCGCCAGCCGACGCGGTGAAGAAGGATCTGCGCAAGCTGGCTCACGAACGCACTCTGGAATTTCTCGAAAGCCTGCCTTGCATCCGTGACTTGTTGCAAACCGACACGGAAGCCGCCTTCGATGGCGATCCCGCTGCGCTCAGCAAGGAAGAGGTGATCGTCGCTTACCCGTTCATCGAGGCGATAGCGGTTCAACGTCTCGCGCATGAGCTTTACGAGAAGAACATCCCGCTCATTCCCCGAATAATGACCGAATGGGCGCACGCCCGAACGGGCATGGATTTGCATCCGGGCGCGAAAATCGGGTCCCACTTTTTCGTCGATCACTGCACCGGCACGGTGGTCGGCGAAACCGCCATCATTGGGAATCATGTGAAGCTGTATCACGGCGTCACACTGGGCGCTCGCAGCACGGCCGGGGGACAGCAATTACGCGGCAAGAAACGTCATCCGACCATCGAAGATCGCGTCACGATTTATCCCGGCGCGACGATTCTCGGCGGCGAAACGATCATCGGCGCGGGCAGCACGATTGGCGGCAACGTGTTCATCATGGACAGTGTCGCGCCCAACTCGCTCGTGATTTATGATGGCCTCGACATGCGCGTGCTCAACAAGGCCGAGAAGAAGAGCGTGGTGGATTTCCAGATCTAAGTCGGAAGGCTTCAGTGGATCGAAGCTCCTGAAATTCAAGTATGCCTCGCACTGCCGCGGCAAAGATGCGTGATCAATGCCGCGCTCCGTCGTCTGGTGTCCAGCTTACACCGATCAGAACCGCGTCAGCTTTTCCAATTCCTTCACGCGCTGGTTGATGTGCGCGCGCTTGGTCCGGGTTGTCTCCTTCAATCCAAAGCCGCCGCAGCAGAACGATGCCGTGACGCTGCCGTAAACCATTGCGCGACGGATATTGTCATCGATCGAGCCTTTCGCCGTCGCGAGATAACCCATCATGCCGCCGACAAATGAATCGCCCGCGCCTGTGGGGTCCACGACTTTGTGCAAAGGATAGGCGGGACAAATGAAATGACCGCGCGGGCCGGACAGAATTGAACCGTGTGAACCTTTCTTGATGATCACGTATTTCGGTCCGAGCTTGTGAATTTTTTTGATAGCACTGAAGACGTTGTCTTCCTTCGTCAGCTGATGCGCTTCACTGTCGTTGAGAACGAAACCATCAATGCGTTTGAGGAGCTTCAGCAAATCCGGCAGGGCGATGTTCAGCCAAAGATCCATGGTGTCGGCGACCACGAGTTTGGGTCGCTGCATCTGATTCAGAACGTGCGATTGCAGCGCGGGCGCAATGTTGGCCAGCAGGACGAATTCAGATTTTTGATAAGCGCCGGGCAGGGTGGGTGTGAAGGTTTCGAACACGCCCAGTTCCGTCAACAGCGTGCGGCGATTGTTCATGTTCACTTCGTATTCGCCGGACCAATGAAAGGTTTTGCCCGCGAGAATCTGCAACCCTTTCAAATCGATTTTGTGCCGGCGATACAGATCAACGTAGCGCTTGGGAAAATCCTTGCCGACCACGCCGACCAGTTGGACCGGGCTGAAAAAACTTGCCGCGACGGCGGCATGACTGGCCGAGCCGCCGAGCAGACGCGGGTTTTCTGCTTTGGGAGTTTTGATGGAGTCCAGCGCGGTCGAGCCAACAATTAAAACGCTCATGCTAAATCAATTTCAGAGTTTTGAGTTCGGGTTGCGAATTCGGATTTACTGCGTGGGAAGGTAGGGCATTGCAAAAACTCGGGCAAGCTCTGGAAATGCCGTGTCGTGGCTGTTTGAAATATCACGAGGAAGGAGTTGCTTGTAACCCGGAAAGAACGTTTGGTTTGCAGTCAAAGGCGAAAAGCGGGGTCAAATCGCTTCTAAGGCTTCCATTTGAACTCAAACTGTGCACAACCTTCCGGCACAAAAGAAATGTCTCGGCGAGATCAGAATCCTATTCTAGCCAGAATCCTACCGCATGTCAGCTTTCTGAACAGGTTGTCCGAGTCACATTTGCGCACTTCAAACATCGTTGCGTTATCGGCGCGTTCGCTGTTCACCTGGGTGCTGCTGTTGGTGCTGGCCTTTGCCACGCGAACCTGGGCTCAGGACGAGTTTTCAAACAGCCAGGAGTATCTGGTGAAAACCTGGGGGCCGGACGAAGGCATGCCGATGGCCTCGGTCACCACGCTGGCGCAAACGTCGGAAGGTTATCTGTGGGTGGGCACACTGAGTTCCGGTCTGCTGCGTTTCGATGGTGTTCAATTCACGGTTTTCAACGAGGACAACACGCCTCAGTTTCCCACATTGGTGGGAGTGCGACGGCTGATGGTGGATCAGGTGGGACGCTTATGGATCAGCACCTATTCCAGCACGCTCATCACCTGGGACGAAACGGGTTTTGAGCTGGCCATGGACAAGGCGGGACGGCCGGAGCAGTTGTTGTGGTCGTCGCGCGACAAGGTGGTTTTTCTCAAAGACGGTTCTTTGTTGTGGGGTGTCCGGGCGGCGGATGGTTGGAAATGGCAGGAGACGGAACTGCCGCACGGCGCGACTGAACCCGACATCTGCGCCGACAACGCGGGGCGGATCTGGTATTTGCGGAGCGAGACGGAAATCTGGTTATGGGAGAACGGCCGGAAAACCAGTATCGGCCTGCCGCCCGGCCTCGAGCATCAGCGCATTCGCGTGCTGACGGCCGATACCCAGCGGCGGATTTGGGCGGGCACCGACCAGATGCTGGCGCAATGGCAGGAGGATCATTTCGTTTCCATGAACCCCGCCGGTGACGAACCGAACCTTTCCGTGAAGCGAATCGTTTCAGCAGGGAGCAGCCTCTGGGTGGAAGCCAACGGGCGTATGCGGCGCCTCTCGAATAGTCATTGGGTAGCTGAATCCAAGGCGTGGAACGGCGAGTTGAGCCAAGTCGGCCGGCTGAATTTTCTTCAGGGCGATCGGACGGGCGGACTTTGGGGAAGCCTGCCGGATCTGGGGCTGGTTCATGTGGAGAGCAGTGGAGCGATGATCCATTTGACGACTGCCGACGGGCTGCCGAGCAATGCCATCCGCTTCGCGTTGAATGATCGAGAGGGGAGCACCTGGACCGGTTACGACCGCGGCGGTCTGGTGCAGATTCATCGGCGCCTGTTTCGTGGAATTGGCCGCCAGCAAGGATTGGCAGCTCTGGTTAACTCGGTTTGTGTTTCGCCGGGCGGCACGCCTTGGTTCGGGACTTACAGCGGCGATGTGTTTCGGTATCAGGACGGGCAATGCACCAATCTGGTTTTGCCAAGCGCAGCGGGGGCGGGCAGCCGCGTCGTGGCTGCCGATGCGGCCGGGCGGATTTGGATTGCGACCATGTCGGGCGCGCTGATGGTGTATGCGGATGGGAAACTTCGCTTGGTTCTGGATCAGAAAACATTGGTTCGGACCGTGCGGCTTCTGTTGCCCGCGCGTGACGGCCGACTCTGGATTGCGACGGGCGATTCGCTTTGGACCTTGAAGGATGAGAAGCTCACAAAAGTTTACGAAGGTTCGCGCAACTATTATCTCGCGGCTTTGGGTGAGGGCGCCGACGGGACCATTTGGGCGGGAACCTTCGATGGGATTTTGCTGCGCTTCAACGGGCAGGGCTGTGAGCAGGTTTATCCGCCGGACTATGCGCAACTGGGACGTCTCTGGTCGCTGTGTGCGGCACCGGATGGCGCATTATGGATCGGGACTTCCAAAGGCGGAGTGCTGCGCTATCACGAAGGAAAATTTCAACGCTACACCACGCAGAACGGTTTGCCGTCCGATCATATCGTGCAGGTGTTGACGGATGCGCCCGGTAATCTGTGGCTGGGCACCGGGGTGGGAATTGTCCGCGTGCCGGAAGAGGCGTTATCTCGTTTTGATCGGGGTGAAATCTCATCCGTTCCATTCAGTATTTACGGCAAGTTCGATGGCCTGCTCACGATCGGCTGTTCCATCGAATTCCAGCCAAACTGCTGGCGCGGACCCAATGGAGAATTGTGGTTTGCGATGGTCAACAGCGTGGCATCGGTCCAGCCGACCGAAGTGCGCGGCAATCCGCTTCCGCCTGGCGTTGGGATCGAGGGCGTGTGGTCAAACGGACGTCTCGTCTGGCCAACGCGGCGCGGAGCTGTGTTCTTCACCGAGGGATTGCCCGTCGGAACACCGGCGGTGAGCCAGCCCGCACCGCTGCGCTTGGGGCCCGGTC
>JBQCEJ010000453.1:0-3801 GCA_051960355.1 Verrucomicrobiota bacterium
GAATCTCTGACGCATTTGCTGGGGCTGATGCGCCAAGGCTGGGCGGCGAAGGAAAAGGGGCTTTGAAATGACGACGGTTTGCGTGAGTTTCAAGGAGCAAAAACATTCTGCAATATGATCAGGCCTTGGAAAACCATTCGCTCTCGACCCCTCGGGGATTTTCGCATTTTCAGCATTCGTTCCGACAGCAAGGTTTCGCCGAGGACCGGCAAGGAGCACGATTTCTACATCATCGATTCGGTCAACTGGGTCAACGTGGTGGCGATCACTCCCGATCAGCAGCTGGTGATGGTGGAGCAATATCGGCATGGATCGAACACCGTGGAGCTGGAAATCCCCGGCGGAATCATGGATGCCAGCGATCTCACGCCGGAGTTGACCGGGCAACGGGAACTGCGCGAGGAAACGGGCTTTGAAGGGGAAAACGCACGGATCCTCGGCCAGACCTACGCCAACCCAGCGATCATGAGCAACAAATGCTTCACAGTGCTGATCGAAAGCTGCCGCTGCGTTCACCCGGTGGAATTTGATTCCGGTGAAGATTTAATCACGCGACTGGTTCCAATCGCAGAAATTCCGCATCTGGTCGCCAGCGGAAAAATCCTGCATCCGCTCGTCGTGGTCGGGCTTTCCTTCTTCGACCTTTGGCAGCGCGGCGTGAAGCAGGTGTAAAGTCGATTACGACTTGGCCTGACGAATCGCTTCCTTTTTCTCCTCCAGTTCGGTCTGGGCGGCTTTGCGTTCCCGGGACAGTTGCTGCTGCAGTTCCTGAAGCTTCTCCAGTTCGCCAGAGGCGGCGAGTTGATCCATTTCCCCCTGCAAGGCGATTTCCCGACCGGCTATTTTCGCGGCGTATTTGGCGTCGAGTTCGGCGATTTGTTTTTTCTGGACGGCGGTGAGCTTTACGGTGGGCGACGTTTTGTTCAAACGTTCCATGGCCAGTTCGAAGGAGGATTTCATAAGGTGTCGTTCCGCGGCGCTACGGTTTCTTTTTCCAAGGCATGTCAGGAAATTTCTCCGGCGGTTTCATCGACGGCATTTCCGGCTTGGCCATGGCGAGATCGGGATTTTCGGCCGGTTTTTCACCGGGCTTGGTTTTGTCAGATTTCCAAGAGGCGATCCGCGCCTGCATTCCGTGGTGTTCGGCAGTCGTTTTGTCGCCCGCTTTCATGTAAAAGAGCGACAGGTTGGTGTGCACCAGTTGTTCGTCCGGTTTCAACTGTTGCGCCTTCAAGCCTTCGGTGATCGCGGCCGCGTAATCACCTTTGCGGTAATGGGCCATGCCCAGGGCAAGTTGAGCGTCGAAGTGCGCGGCGTCCTGAGCCAGAACCGCCTGGAGCTTCGCAATCGCGCCATCGTAATCGCCCGTGCTGAAGTCGAACATGGCGTCATCGTATTGTTCCTGCAAAGACATCGAAGGTAAGCTACGCACCCTGGCCAACCGGAGCAAGGGTGCGTGTTGCATAATGCCGACGGCCTAAAGTAGAATAGCGCGTCGTGACGTGCTCGTTGCGACACGACATCGGATGACGAACATGACTGTGCCAATCAAACTGATTTCAACCGACTTCGACGGAACCATTTTCGCGGAATTTGAAAACCCGCCGATTCCAAAAAAGCTCCAGCAGTTAATTGGTGGGTTGCAGGCGCAAGGCGTTAAATGGGTGATCAATACGGGTCGCGACATGTCCAGCCTCATGGAAGCGCTCGCTCGAGCGCGCGTTACGATTCAGCCGGACTTTCTTGTGTTGGTGGAACGCGAGATTCAGATTCACGACGGCGTGCGTTATGCCGGATTGGAAGAATGGAATTCCGCCTGCACCACAGCTCACGAAGAGCTGTTTGAGCGCGTGCGGGCCGATGTTCCCCGGATTACCGAATGGATCAACGCCCGGTTTCACGCGACGGTTTATTCCGATCCGTATTCGCCCTTTTGCTTGATCGCCGGAAACAACGGCGACGCCGACGTCATCAATGCCTATTTGGAAGAATATTGCCGCGCCGTGCCGAATCTGGTTCCGGTGCGCAACGATGTTTATGTTCGTTTCAGCCATGCCGCTTTCAACAAAGGCACGGCTTTGGCAGAACTGACCCGCCGCTTGGGAACCACCTCAGAATTGGTTTTTGCGGCCGGGGACCATCTGAATGACTTGCCGATGCTGTCGCGGAAATACGCGCGCTGGCTGGCTGCGCCGCACAATGCAATTCCCTCGGTCAAGGCGCAGATTCAAAGCCAGCAAGGCTTCATCAGTGAGTTTTCCCAAGGCAATGGCGTTGCCGATGCCCTGACGCGCTGTTCGAACGGTGGCTGGTAAACTGATATATAAGGCCGATTGCATTACGTCCGCTAATTGAAGATTTTCTGCGACTGCGGCGCTCCGAGTTGATAAGCATAAGTTGTTCAACTCCAACCACATTCCGTTCTGATTAGAAATTGACACAAATGGGCGCAATGTTACTGTTTCAAGGCGACGGTGTTCGCTGATTATACTTTCAGTCGAATTTCTCACCTTCGCACAAACGTCGGTTGACCAAACATATTTCATGAGTGATACGACCTCAGCCACTTCCTCTTCTCAAGGTGGCTCTCCCAAAGTTTCGAAAGTTTCCGAAGCGGTAATACGCATTGCCGGAAATTCACAAGACGGTATTCAAGCCATCGGCGGCTTTCTGGCGCGTCTCGCCGGACGCAGCGAGCAGGAAGTCATGACCTTCATGACAATTCCCTCCACCATCTCTGGTGGTCCTTCCATCTTTCAGGTTCGCATCGGCTCCGGCGAAGTTCTGAGCCCAGGCGACGACGCGGATGTGCTGCTCGCGTTTTACCAGCATTCCTACGAAAACCACATTACCTCGCTGAAGAAAAACGGGATCGTGCTGTACGATTCGGACCATGTGGAACCCAAGCCGGAATGGAAAGACGCTTATCATCATGTCGGCATTCCCATTTCCTCGCTGACCATTGAATCCATTGGCGGAACCGCGAAGGACAAGGGCAAAAACATTTATGCTCTGGGTCTCCTTGCCCGCATGTTCGATCTCAACCTGCCGAAGCTCGAAAAATTGATCAACGAACGCTTCGGCGGCAAAGACGAGAGCATCGTCAAGAACGCCCTGCTCGCGTTCCACGCCGGCTACAGCTATTCCTTGGGCGACATCATCAACACGTTCCGCTTCGTGGACAGCGCCAAGAAAGATCGGCATCAAGTCGTGATGAACGGCAACGAAGCGATGGGTTACGGCCTCATTGCTGCCGGCGTCCGGTTTGGCGCAGGTTATCCAATCACGCCATGGTCGGACATCATGGAACTGCTTCGCCGCGAACTGCCGAAATACGGCGGCTCCTTCATTCAATGCGAAGATGAAATCGCGTCCATCTCGATGGCCATCGGCGCCAGCTACGCCGGGCGCGTGGCGGTGACCGGTTCCAGCGGTCCCGGCATTGCCTTGAAAGCCGAAGCGGCGGGTTGGGCGAGCATGGCGGAAGTGCCGATCGTCATCGTCGATATTCAACGTGGCGGCCCTTCCACGGGCATGCCAACGAACATCGAGCAATCCGATTTGAACATCGCGCTTTACGGTGGCCACGGCGATTCTCCCCGCGTCGTTCTCGCGCCGGCCAACGTTGAAGATTGTTTCTACACCGCGATCGAAGCCGTCAACATCGCCCGCAAATACAACGTGCCGGTTTACATTCTCAGCGATCAGGCGATTGCCACTCGGATCGAAGCGTTTGAAGAGCCGAATCTCGAGAAGGTTTGCCAGGACATCAGCCCGGACTTCACACCGGTCGCCGAATAC
>JBQCEJ010000454.1:0-6080 GCA_051960355.1 Verrucomicrobiota bacterium
AATCCGTCGGCTTCCGCCGTAGTCTACCTCCTTCCCTGGTATCGTCGCTCGCCGAACTGGTCCGCGAGATGAACTGCTACTACTCCAACCTGATCGAAGGTCACAAAACCACGCCGCGCGACATCGAGCGGGCGCTGAAACGCGATTTCTCCCAAAACGAAACCCAGCGCGACAACCAGCAACTCAGCCTCGCCCACATCGCCGTCGAGAAACTGATGGAAGAACGCCTCGCGGACGTCTCGGTGGATGTCTATGCGCCGGAATTTCTTTGCTGGCTGCACCGGGAATTTTACACGCGGCTGCCCGAACCCTTGCACTGGGCCGTCACCCAGAGCGGTAAACGTTACCAGATTCAGCCCGGTTCCCTTCGCGATTTCATGGTGGATGTGGGCCGGCACACTCCGCCGGATTTTGCCGTGCTGTCTCAGTTCCTGGACCGTTTCCATTCATTTTACGGCGACCAACATATTTTAGAAACCGACCGTTTGATCGCCATCGCTGCCGCGCACCACCGGCTGGCTTGGATTCACCCGTTCGGCGATGGCAATGGCCGCGTCATCCGGCTCCAATCCCAGGCGCAGCTCATCCGCCACGGCATTGCCGGTCAAGGCCTGTGGACACTCTCACGCGGTCTGGCCCGCCATCCCCAGCGCTACTACGCCAGTCTCGAGGCCGCCGATCAGGAGCGGCGCGGCGATCTCGATGGTCGGGGCAACCTCTCCGACGCGGCCCTCGCTGACTTCAGTGTGTTCTTTCTGGAAGCCATGCTGGACCAAATCCAGTTCATGAGTGGACTGCTCGGTCTGCCCGCGCTGCGCACGCGCGTGGAACGCTACTTCCAATTTCAAGCCCTGCATCTGGAACGCTACCGCGAAGAAATCATGCGCGTGGTCCGCACGCTGGTGGATGAAGGTGAAATTCCGCGCGCCCGCGTGCAGGAAATCACCGGCAAAGCCGCCACCGTCTCCGTCGAGATCATCAAGCTCGGATTGGAACACGGCTACTTTGAAACGCCCAGCCCCAAAGGCCCGCTGCGCGTCGCCTTCCCGGCGAAGATCCATGAATTTTATTTCCCACAACTGTTTCTCGACCTGCCCGTCGAGCCGACCAACACATGAAGGAAGAAGGAAAAATGCAGAAGGAAGAAAACGATTTGCGCGACCGCACGCGGGATTTTGCACTGCGCATCATCCGAATGTTCACCGCGCTGCCTAAAACCACCGAGGCGCAAATTCTAGGCAAACAGGTTTTACGTTCGGGCACTTCTGTCGGCGCGAATTACCGCGAGGCGTATCGCAGTCGCAGCAAGGCCGAGTTTGTTGCCAAGGCCGGTGACTGTCTGCGCGAGATTGAGGAAACCGGCTACTGGCTGGAACTGCTCGTCGAAGGCGGCATCGTGCGGGCGGAAAAACTCGCGCCGCTCCGTCAGGAATGCGGCGAACTCATCGCCATCTTTGTCACGATTGTCAGAAAGGCAAAAGGATGAAGGCAGAAGGAAAAAGTATAGGCGAATTGACTGAGGCGCGCGTCGAGCAAACCGGGCCGAAAGGACGAGGTGAATTTACCTACGTTGACATCAGCGGCATTGACCGCGAGACAAAGCGAGTTGTTGATCCGAAACTTTTGCCGGTTGCTAAAGCACCGAGTCGGGCCAGGCAAGTTTTGAAATCCGGCGATGTGCTGGTTTCCATGACGCGGCCAAATCTGAACGCGGTAGCCGTTGTGCCGCCGGAACTGGATGGTTCGATTGGTTCCACTGGGTTTCATGTCTTGCGCGCCAAAGACGCGGATTCCCGTTTTCTCTTTTATGGCGTTCAGACTTCGGCCTTTATTGACGCGATGTGTCAGAAGGTTCAAGGCGCGCTTTATCCTGCCGTTCGCCCGCGCGACATTTCTTCCTTCTGCCTTCCTCCTTTTTCCATGGCCGCGCAGCAGCGGATTGTGGCGGAGATTGAGAAGCAATTCACGCGGCTGGAGGCGGGGGTGGCGGCGTTGCGGCGGGTGCAGGCCAACCTCAAACGCTACCGCGCCGCCGTCCTCAAAGCCGCCTGCGAGGGAAAGCTCGTTCCTACGGAACATGAGCTTTCCAAGTCAGAAGTAAGAATTAAGAAGGATGAAGCAAAAAGTCCGAAGTCCCGCGCATCCACTTCTTCATTCTTAACTCCTACTTCATCCTTTTACGAATCCGGCGAAGCTTTGCTTCAGAGGATTCTGGCCGAGCGCCGGAAGAACTGGACCGGTCGCGGCAAATACAAAGAACCCGCCGCCCCCGACACCGCCAACCTCCCGCCCCTCCCCGAAGGTTGGACGTGGGCAAGCGTCGACCAAGTTTGTGACGTCGCCAGTGGAAACACCGTCGCTGGCATGTCGGCAAAGTTGCGTTCAACCGGCGAAATTCCGTGGTTCAAAGTTGGAGACATGAACGCCGACGACAACCGCGTTGTGATGAAGTCAACCGAAGCTTGGCTATCGCGCACGGACGCCGATTCGCTTGGATTACGTGTGTTCCCCCGCGGAACAATTTTGTTTCCCAAGCGAGGCGGCGCGATTGCAACGAACAAGAAACGCCGCTTGGAAAATGTGGCTACTGCTGACGCGAATGTCATGGGGCTGACGCCCGACCATTCACTTGCAGTATTCTTCTGGTGGTGGTTTCAGTCTGTTAACCTCGCTTCACTTTCGGACGGCTCGAATGTTCCACAGGTGAACAACAAAGACATTTTGCCACTTGCCATGCCGCTTCCCCCGCTGGCGGAGCAAACGCGGATCGTGGCGGAAGTGGAGCGGCGGTTGAGCGTGGTGGAGGAGTTGGAGTCGGTGGTGTCGGCCAACCTGCAACGGGCGTCCCGTCTGCGGCAATCAATCCTGCAAAAGGCATTTACAGGAGGGCTGATATGAATGCGCCATCTTCAATCCCAACGGGATTGCAGCCTTCAGCCCAGGGTTGCCGAGGCTGCGAGGCTACCCTAGGTCATGTGGTCAAAAATGTTCTCCAACCCCAACGGGGTTGCATCAACCGTTCGCGCGCCGATGGCTGCAACCCCTTCAGGGTTGTTGAATTTTCTAGACGTTTTCCCAGGGTAGCTCGTCCCTCGCAACCCTGGGCTGATTGCCATTACCCCGTTGGGGTAATTCCCCCGCTGGCGGAGCAAACGCGGATCGTGGCGGAAGTGGAGCGGCGGTTGAGCGTGGTGGAGGAGTTGGAGTCGGTGGTATCGGCCAACCTCCAGCGCGCCACCCGCCTCCGCCAGTCCATCCTCCAAAAAGCCTTCACCGGAGAACTTTTGCCCAACTAAAATTATGAAAATTCGCGAAATCACACTTCACAATTACCGTGCGATTAAAGACGCAAGTTTTTATGTGGCTGATTACGGGCTTCTGATCGGTGCGAACAACTCTGGCAAGACATCTGTCCTCGATGCGTTGCGGAATTTCTATGAGAAGGACATTAAGTTCGACCAGCAACGAGATTTCCCAAAGTTCGCAACCGATGACAAAGAAAGCTGGATTGAGATCGAATATGAAATGACCAAGGACGAGGCTGATTCGATCAAAGCTGAATACCGGCAGAAAGACAACCGCTTCCGGGTGCGGAAAGTTTTGTTCAGCGAAGACAAAACCAGATTGCACCTTTTTGCTTACGAAGGCGGTGCTTTGTCGGCAAATCAGTTCTACGGTGACGACAATGTTGGCCTTGGAAAACTTGGTGACGTCATACACATACCAGCGGTTAGCAAACTTGAAGACGTGAGCAAGTTCAGTGGCGCAAGTCCACTGCGCGAGTTGGTAAATAGCATCTTCAAGAAGCTGGTTAAAGGCAGTGCCGCGTTCACAAGTTTTCAAGGTGCTATTTCGAAATTTGGCCAGGACATCCAGAATGAGCAAACTGCCGAAAAGCGGTCACTGAAGGGGCTGGAAGATGACATCAATGCCGGTCTTGGAGACTGGGACGCGAAGTTCAAATTCAAGGTCAACCCGCTTTCAGAGACTGAAGTCGTAAAGTCCATGTTGGATTACGACATTTTTGACGAAACGTTGAAGGCGAATCAAAATGCTTCGAGTTATGGTCACGGTTTTCAGCGCCAGTTGATCTACCGCCTTTTTCGAGTTTCGGCGGCTTATTCGGCATCGCGCGCCTCTAGCAAGAAAAAGGATTTCTCTCCAGATTTCACATTGCTCTTGTTTGAAGAGCCCGAGGCGTTCCTTCATCCCCCACAGCAATCACAACTGGACAGAGATTTACGCAAGATTGGCTCGGACGACGGAAGGCAAGTTCTCGTCTCAACTCACTCGCCACAGTTCGTAAGTCACGCGACTGAAAATATCCCCGGCATAGCAAGATTGCACCGGGCTAACGGACTGACGGCAATCGGGCAGGTGCGCCCTGAGAAACTCGATGCGCTGTTCTCCGACAATCAGGAGATTAACAAATTGGCCGCAGGGCTTAAGAACTACGAGGCCGGAGTGGAAGAAGGCTCGTTGGAGATGGAAGCAGTAAAATACTTCCTCTGGCTCAATCCTGAGCGTTGCGGTGTTTTCTTCGCCAAGCGAACCGTAATCGTCGAAGGGCCGTCTGAGTTGGTTCTAATCAATTACTTGATTCAGACAGGAAAGATTCGCACGCCCGCCGGCGGCCTGTTCGTTCTCGATGCGATGGGCAAGTTCAACATCCATCGGTTTATGAACCTCTTGGGCGAGCTCAAAATCGAACATTCTGTTCTCCATGACACCGACCCAAACAAGAATGGAGACGACAAGATCATGCACGTTGGTGTGAACAAGTTGATTCAGGATAGACGAAATCCGTTCACCCAAAAAATCCACCTGTTTGCGGACGATCTCGAAACATTTCTCGGCTTCAAAGTCCCGGACAAAGACCACCGCAAACCATCGCGTTTGCTGCTCGGATTGAAGGACGGGAAGATTAACGCGGCACAGGTCGAGGCTCTTTATAAACTCGTCGAAGAACTCGCAGGAGTCCCACCACCATGATTAAGCCTGGCCAAATTAGAGGGATGCTTTTGGAGGAGGCGGTGCTTCATCTTCTCCAACGGAGTGGTTATCGCACAGTTGATGCTCCCGGCACTGACCCTACGCTCTGCAATGTCGGGGCGGGGTTGGCTGTGCGCGGGCGCGGAAGCGAACACCAGATTGATGCGATCGCTGACTTTGTTGTTCACCAACCGTTCAGTAATCCGCAGCGTTTGCTTGTTGAATCAAAGTGCTACGGATCAAATTACCGAGTCGGCATCGAAGTGGTGCGAAATGCCATCGGCGTGCTGAAAGATACTTCTGAATTCTGGGTCGTTGGGCCAGGTCCGATTGCTGGTCGGCGACGCTACCACTATCAATACGCTATCTTCTCTGCGTCTCCGTTTTCTAGTGGGGCACAACGCTACGCGTTCGCACAGGATGTGCATCTCTTCCCTTTGGATAGGTCACGCTACTTCCAGCCAATTCTTGAGGCAATCCGCCGCATCGTTCCGGTCGCGCTCGTATTTCCACGGCCAATGACTGGTGGGCCACGCCAATTCTCTGAATTTAGGGCATTCGTTCGCGAATTTTTGCGTTCGGGGCAACCTCGTCAACGTCCAGCGGGCTATTTTCAACAAATTGACGTTCGGCCATTCATCAACGCATGCCACCAACTCAATTACGCCTTGGTAGCTGTTCTTGGTGGGCGTTTCCCTGTTCTGTTGACTCCAAGTCAAGTTGCAAGGGAGAGGAGGTTGCAAGAACAGATGCATGTTCGCATCTACTGGAATGAGGAAGGCTGGTATCTGAGGAGCGAAGGCTCACAAGAGAATCTGTTCTCCTTCGACTTGCCCGATGAGCTTTTTGAACTTTACGCGGAGGAAGGATTCTTAAACCCACAGCGAGCGTTGGATTTGAAAGAACAAATGATGTCCACATTCCAAGCCATCGAGACAAGTGACGGACATTCCCGAATCATCAACTTCGTCTTAGACCGTGAATGGATTGCTGCAATCCGCAGGAGAATGGATTAAATCGAAATGAGTAACCCCGCACCACAACTTGTCCAAAAGCTTTGGAATTATTGCAACATCCTTCGCGATGAC